>JAKFVZ010000185.1 GCA_021732965.1 Reyranella sp. | reverse complement strand
CGGATGCTGCGCACCTTCCCGTTCCGCCGTGGCGGCGCGGCGCGGCGGTGCCATGTCGGCGGGATCGTAGAGGCTGTTGTAGGGCTCGGGGGCGATGAAGGGCGGGTGCGGGCGGATATAGGCCGCGTGCGCGAACCACGAACCGTTGCGCCTCACCGAGATGAAGTCGAGGAGACGGTCCGTGAGGAAGGCGGTGATGCTGTCTTCGGCCTTGAAGCGCGCCGGTGGAAAGGTGGGCCCGCGATCACCCGCCGGCGCGGCCGGCCGGTAGATCTCGGTGACGTCGTCGGCAAAGTCATAGCCCTTCGCCTTGAGGTCGGCCATCCACGGATAGGCCAGTTCCGGCAGGTGCAGTTCGGGCGCGAAACCAGGCATCACCGATTCGTATGTCCGCAATGCCGGATCGTCGGGCGGCAGCCCGGTCGGATCGGCGGTCGTATCGGTGTAGCCGAACAGGGCCGGGTCGTATCCGGCCTTGCGGCATTCAAGGGCGATGTTGGTGAAGCGGCGCGCCAGCGGCGTGCCGTTCCGCATCACGCCGTTGTTGTGCTGATAGGTACCGGTCAGCAGCGCCGCGCGCGAGGGACCGCACGGAGCGGCCTGCACGAAGTGCCGCCGGCAGAGCACGCCATCTGCAGCCAGCCGGTCCAGGTTCGGAGTCTTCAGCACGGGATTGCCGGCACAGCCCAGCGCATCGGCGCGCCACTGATCGATGACGATGAAGAGGATGTTCCTCCGGGCGGCCATCCGATGCTCCCCTTCCGTGGCGACGATCATCCTTCATACTACTTCAGCAACAGAAAAATCAGATCGCCTGCTGGTGCACCCGCCCGAAGTGCGATCTCGCCGGCGAAACAGGACGAAGCGGGCGCTTGCTTGCTAGAATGCGAACCGGCAACAGCGGGCCCGACCCGGGAAGGTCATGTTCGAACCCCACTCGCTCATCCTCGGCTTCGTCGTCGCCCTCGGTGTCGGCCTGCTGATCGGCATCGACCGCGAGCGCAAGAAGGGCGAAGGACCCGGCCGGGGCGCCGCGGGGCTCCGCACCTTCACCCTCGCCTCGCTCGCCGGCGCAACGGCAGCGGCGGCCGGCGGCGAATTCCTTCTGGCCGCGACCGTACTGGGCGTGGCGGCCTTCGCCGGCCTCTCCTACTGGCATGCGCGCGACAACGATCCCGGCCTGACGACGGAGACGGCGCTGGTCGCCACGACCCTGCTGGGCGGGCTCGCCATCCGCGAGCCGGGCTTCGCCGCCGGTGTCGGCGTGGTCGTCGCCGTGCTGCTCAATACACGCGACGCGCTGCATCGCTTCGTGCGCTCGATGCTCAGCGACGGGGAGATTCACGACCTGCTGATCTTCGCCGGCGCCACGCTGGTCGTCCTGCCGCTGCTGCCCGATCATCCGATCGGTCCCTACGGCGCACTGAATCTGCGCACCATCTGGCTGGTGGTGATCCTGGTGATGGGCGTCGGTGCCTTGGGCTATATCGCGGTCCGCATCGTCGGGCCCCGGTTCGGCCTGCCGCTGGCCGGCCTCGCCTCGGGTTTTATCTCCAGTTCGGCGACCATCGGCGCGATGGGTGCGCGGGCCGCGAAGGAACCCCCGCTGCTGAAGCCCGCGGCCGCCGGCGCGGCGCTCTCCTCCGTCGCGACCGTGGTCCAGCTCGGCCTTCTGATCGGCGCCACCGATCTCGAGGCCCTGCAGGCTCTCGCGATGCCGCTGCTCTTCGCCGGCGCTGTCGCCATCCTCTATGGCGGTGCCTTGATCCTGTGGGCATTGCGACAGGAGCGCGGCACGGTCGAGGAAACGGCGGGTAGCGCCTTCAGCCTGAAGACGGCGCTGGTCTTCGCGGCAATACTAGCCGCCGTGCTTCTGCTGGCGGCAGCCCTGCAGGACTGGATGGGCGAGGCCGGCGTCATCCTGGCGGCCGGCGCCGCCGGGTTCGCCGACACGCATGCGCCGGCCATATCGGTCGCATCGCTCGTCGCCGACGGGAGACTCACGCCGCATGCCGCCGTGATCCCCGTCCTGGCCGCCTTCTCGACCAACACCATCACCAAGATGGTGTTCGCCTTCAGCGCGGGCGGTCCGCGTTTCGCCCTCTATGTCGTGCCGGGTCAGCTGCTGATGCTGGCCGCGGCCTGGGCCGCTATGCTGGTCGCCTGATCGAAGGGAATTCAATGACCGTCGCAGAAAAGTTCAGCCGCCGCGGCCTCATGGCCGCCGGAACGCTCGCTGCCGCCACCGCGCTCGGACGCCCGGCTCTGGCGCAGGCACCGGCGGCGGCCGGGGCCACACCGGCCGGCTGGAACGACGGGCTGGCGCATCCCATTCCCTACACGCCCTCGCCCGGCCTCGGGAAGGAGCGCGGCCTCGTGCTGGGCGGCGGCGGTGCCTACCTCGTTTCGTGGATGATGGGTTACTTCCACGCCCTGAAGCAGAACGGAGTCGACCTCGCGACGGCCGATGTCGTCGTCGGCACCTCGGCGGGCTCCGTCGCCGGTGCGGTCCTGAGCAGCGGCCGGCTGTGGCGGCTCACGGGCGAACTCGACATCTTCGCTAACTTCCCCAAGCTCTTTGCCGAGCTGGTGCCGGCGCTGCAGGCCAATCCCAGCCAGGAGCGCGCACGCAAGCTAGCGGTCGATGCCCAGGATGCGAGCTTCGAGACCATCCGCAACATCGGCCGTGCCGCGATGGCCGCGCGCAATCCCGCCGGCACCGACAAGTACTTCAGCACGCTGCACCGGCTGATCGGTCCCACGACGTGGCCCTCTCCCGCGCTGCATACGACCGCGAACGACTGCTACACCGGCGAGAGAATCGTCGTCTCGGCGAGCGCCGGCCTGCACATCGACGTCGCCTGCGCGGCGAGTTCGTCCCTGCCGGGCTCGATGGGACCGACCTGGCTGAAGGACCGGCTGTGCATGGACGGCGGCATCTGCCAGACCAGCACGCATGCCGACGTCGTGAGCGGCGTGAAGCGCGCGCTGGTCATCTCGCTGAGCGACGGCGGACCGCAGGCGGTGGCGCAGGGTCTGCGGACCTCGGGCATGCCGAACACGCTGCAGCAGGAGATCCGCGATCTCGAAGCCGGCGGCACGCGCACCATGCTGACCGTCGCCGGCCTGCTGCCGGGCACGCAGCATGTCGACAACATCATGGATCCCAAGTGGATCGGCCCGCTGCTGAAGTACGGCCATGAGCGCGGCCTGGCCGAGCTGCCGAAGGTCAAGGCACTCTGGGCGTAATCCGCGTGCGTTCCCTCGTCCTGCTCCCCGGCTTCATGTGCGACGCCGATCTGTGGACCGACATGGTCCCCGATCTCGAATCACTCGGCGCCCTTCATTTCGGCAACGTCCATGAAGACGATTCGCTCGAAGGCATGGCGCGGCGCGTGCTGGCCGAAGCGCCCGAGCGCTTCGTGCTGGTCGGCTTCTCGATGGGTGGCTTCGTGGCGCGCGTGCTCACGCTGATGGCGCCGGAGCGCGTGACGGGCGTGGCTTTCGTCGCCTCCTCCGCGCGCGGCTATTCCGACGAGGAGCGCGCACGCCGCCAGTCGGGCTATCGGCCGGGCGACCGGCCGCCCCGCGCCGCCGGCGCCGTCTCCAACGCGATGGGCCTGCATCCCGACCGCGACACCGATCCGGTACTGCTCGAAAGGCTTCGCGGGATGCAGCGCCGGCTCGGCCCTGAAGTGCGCAAGCGCCAGGCCGCGCTGGTGCGACGCGACGGCTATGCCGATCTCGAACGCATTGCCTGCCCCTCGCTGGTGGTCGCCTGCCGCCAGGACCGGCTGCGCACCTTCGCCGAGACCGAGCGCATGGCGCAGGCACTGCCCCACTCGAGCTTCAGCATCCTCGAGGACTGCGGCCACATGGCCCCCCTCGAGAAACCACACGAGCTTTCCAGGCTACTCAGCGCCTGGATCGAGCGGACTGGTTTGTAACGCTCGTCCGGCTCCAGCGCGACAGGCGCACGGCGCCCCCGAACAGCAGCGACACCGCGAGGGCGACGGCCGCCGGCAGCCACAGATCGACGAACGACAGGATGCGGGCGCGGCTCGGCTGGTTGCGGTCGTAGACGACGTTGACGACTTCGCCCGCAGTGAACGACGTGCCGCTGCCGCCGCGGCCATGGAATTCGATCTCGCGGCCCTCCGGCGTGGTAAAGCGCACGACGGGGGCGTAGGAGATGCGCTCGACGTCGCGACGGACCTCGCGACCGCCAAGTGTCGTCACTTCCTCCGTCACGATCGAACGGCTTTCGCGGATCTCCAGCACCTTGCCGCGGGCGCGGCCCCCGCTGGCATAGAGGTCGACGGCACTCCAGAGCGCGAACACGCCGATCAGCAGGGCCGCCACCGAAATCACGGTGAAGGCGTGCTCGCCCACGACCGCGAGATCGGCATCGTTGGACAACGCCCAGGCGATGGCGCCGAACATCAGCCAGAACCCTCCAAAGCCCGCGAGCAGGAGGGGCATGAGCCAGAGCCGGTCGAACGTATCGAGGCGAAACTCTGCGGGTGTCTCGGGCAGGTAGAGGACAGTGACGGCATCGCCCACGGCGAAATCCGGCGCGCCGCTGGCGAGGTCCCGCACCTCCATGGACTGGCCCTGCGGCAGCCGGAACCGCACGACCGGCGCATACATGTCGCCGTCGCGCACGATTTCGATGACGATACCCTCTGCGCGTTCGCCGTACAGGACGTGGCGCAAATTGCCCAGTCCCATCAGCACGCCGCCGGCCGCAATGAGCCCGCCGATCCCCAGGATCAGCCAGGCGATCCAGCGCCAGCTCCGGTCGACACTCATGGGATGCAGATTAGCCCGCGAGGGTCGCTCGCGGCAGCTTGCTATTCGAGCTTGAGGTTGGCCTTGCGGATCACCTGAGCCCACTGCTCCGCCTGTCGGCCGAGAAGCGCCCGGTAATCCTCCGGCGTGGTGAAGCGCACTTCAGTGCCCAGCCCCTCGAAACGCCGCTGCACGATTGGATCTTCCAGCAGCGATTTCACTGCAACGCTCAGCGTGTCGACCACCGGCCGCGGCAGGTTCGCCGGCCCGACGAGGCCGAGCAGGTTGATCGCCTCGAAACCCGGGATGGTCTCGGAGATCGCCGGTACGTCAGGCAGCGCCGGGGAGCGCATCAGCGACGTCACGGCCAGCGCCCGCAACCTGCCGTCACGGACCAGCGGCAAGGCCGTCGAGATCGGCTCAAGCTGGAACTGCGTCTGGCCGGACATCAGGTCGATCATCGCCGGTCCCCCGGCGCGATAATGGGCGGCCTCGAAGCGCACGCCGGCGCGCTGTTCGAGGAGAAGGCCCGCCAGGTGCCCGATCAGCCCCTCGCCCGCCGTGCCCATGACCATGCGGCCGTTGTCCTTGCGCGCCTGCGCGATGAAGGCGTTCATCGTGCGCGCCGGCATGGTCGGCTTAACCAGCAGGACCAGCGGCTGCACCGAGATCGACGAGATGAGGGAGAAATCCGTCTGCCAGTCGTAGACATCGCGGCCGTACAGGAGCGGACTGTTGGCCAGCGACACCGAGGCCATCAGCAGCGTGTAGCCGTCAGGCGCGGCGCGCGCGACGAACTCCGAGCCGGTGAGCGCGCCGACGCCGGTCATGTTCTCCACGACCACCGGCTGGCCAAGCTGGTTCTTGAGTTGCTCCGCGACGATGCGGACGATGCCGTCGACGCTCCCGCCGGTCGGGAATGGCGTGACGAGCTTGACCGGCTGGGTCGGCCAGTCCTGCGCTTCTGCCGGCGCGCTGATGGTTTGGAAAGCGAGGATCGCGAGACCGCACGAGAGGCCGCGCGCAAGGCCCCGAAGGATCAGCCGAAGCAGGGACGTACTCATGCGCCAATCCTGCTCAGGCCCGGCCGGCGAATCCACCGTCAAAGACGAGGAGCGTCATGATGCGAAATGCAACATGGGGAATTCACAATCCCGGACTGTCATCCATCACGTCTCGCGCCGCCGCAGCCTGTCGATCAGCTCTGCCAGCCGGCTGCCCTGCGGCGTCGCCGGGTCGAGCAGCTTCTCATGCGGCGTGTCGCGCGCGAGCCGGCTGATCTCCATCAGCGCACGGATATGCTGGCGGCGGGTCAGGCGATACTCCGAGGAGCGGTGATGGAAGAACAGGCGCCTGAGCTGGCCGTCGCCCACCAGCGCATTCAGCTCGCTCGCGGTCACGTAGAGCAGGAAGCAGACGAAGATCCAGATCTGCACCGCCACGAAGCGATGCCAGGTGAAGTCGGCCAGCGCCGCCTCTGCGGCGACATTGAAGCCCCGCGCGTCGAAAATGAAGTGCAGGCTCTTCTCGGCATAGCGCACGATCGTGACGACGACGCCGTAGAACACGGTCTTGTAGAGGATGGGCTGGATGAGCGGCGCGCCGCGGAACTTGTCGATGATGCGGACCTTCTCGACGACCAGCACCACCTTGCCCACGATCAGCGCCGTGGTACTGGCCAGCATGAAGCCCGTCAGATTGAACCAGTAGTCGTGCGTCAGCAGGTTCGTCGTGAAGACGATGAGGTTGAAGGCCGTAAAGAAATAGAGTGTCGGCGGCAGCATGTGCCGGATCACGTGCATCCAGCCGTGAAAGAAGCGCCTCGGCAGCGAGGCGATAACGGCCGCGCTCAAATGCGGCCTCCGTCCACGACGAAATTCTGGGCGGTGACCAGCCGGCTGTCGTCGGCGGCAAGCCACAGCACCATGCGCGCGATGTCGGGCGCATGGAGGAGCTCCTTGATGCATTGCGCATTGAGCTGCGCGGCCCTGGCCTCGGGCGTGACCCAGAGATCGAGCTGGCGCTGGGTCATGATCCAGCCCGGCGTCACGGCGTTGAGGCGGATGCCGTCACCGCCCAGGTCACGCGCGAGGCCGCGCGTCATGCCGATCACCGCCGCCTTGGCGGCCTGGTAGACGGAGAGGTTCGGCGTCATCGTGTGATAGCTCACCGAGCTGAAGTTCACGATCGAGCCGCCGCCCGCCTTCTTCATCGCCGGCGCCACCGTCTGGATGGCAAAGTAGGCATGGCGCAGATTCACGGCGATGCGCTCGTCCCAGAAGTCGGGCGTCACCTGGTCGATCGTGTGCCGATCGTCGCGCGCGGCGTTGTTCACCAGCACGGTGATCGTCCCGAGCTTCGCCGCCACCTCCTCGATGGCTCGTTGGTAGGCCGCGACATCGCGGATGTCGCACGGCACGAACAGCGGCACGGTGAGGCGGCGGGCCTCGATCCTCTCGACCAGTGCCCTGGAAGCGGCCTCGTCGATGTCGACGAAGCCGACCTTGGCGCCCTGCTCGGCAAAGTGCTCGACGATGGAGGCGCCTATGCCGGAGCCGCCGCCCGAGACGAAGACGGTGCGGCCGGATAGGCTGGGATAGGAGGCGAACGAGGACATGCTGTTCCTTCTAGATCCTGCTCAGGCGAAACGAGACCTCGCCGGCCAGGGTCGCCCCGGCCGCCAGCAGGCTCTGCCCGATTGCGCCGTTGGCGTGACTGACCGGCTCGACACAGAAGTATCGTTGGCCATCGGGAACATAGATCACCAGATGACGAAATGCCTCCGTCGCGGCGAGGGCGAGCCGCAGGCCGCGGCTTGGCCAGGTAACGGTGGCATTGCCGTCCCATCCGTCGAAGCAATGGTCGAGGCCCATCCCTTCGACGGAGCGCGCGTGCGAGAAGTCCCATTCCGGCGGCACGGGCACGTGCTGTACCGGCAGGATTTCGGCATCGGTGCGCCAGACACCGCCGAGCCGGCAGGCCAGTTCGGTGTCGGCGTCGCGCACGAAAAAGGGATGCAGTCCCAGTCCGGCCGGGATTTCTCGTTCCTCGAGGTTCTCGATCGAGATGCCGATCGTGAGGCTCACCTCGTCGAGCGCGAAAGTCTGTCGAGCCCGATAGCGGAAGGGCCAGCCGGCAGCGCCGGCGCCCGCCTCGTGCAGATAGACCAGTTCGGCCGAAGCGCGGTCGTGGCGCACTGCGTCCCAGGCGTGAGCCCAGCCGTCGCCATGCATGGGATGGCGCACGCCGGGCCAGTTGGGTTCGAGATGAAAAGTCTCGTCGCCAAAAGAGAGACGACCGTTCGCGATGCGATTGGAGAATGGCACCAGCGGATAACAGGCCGCGTCCTTGCCCGTCCCCGAGGCCAGCGCCGCGGCCGATGCCGGGCGTAGCAGATCGCCCATGCCCTCAAGGGCAAAGCGCGCAATCGAACCACCGGCCTGGGGCGCCAGATCCACCGAAAGCCGGCCCGCCCGCAGCGACAAAAGCGTCACGCAATCCCCCGTCGCTGTGTAAACTTGCCCGCTCTCAAATTACGAGGAAACGTATCGATGACGAACATGCTGAAGAAGCGGCTGCAGGCCGGCAAGGCCTGCGTCAATGGCTGGCTGGCGATCCCCGACGGGTTCGCCGCCGAGACCATGGCACAGTGCGGCTGGGACAGCGTCACCGTCGACATGCAGCATGGCGTGCAGGACTACCTCTCGATGGTCCGCTGCTTCCAGGCGATGGACAAGTACCCGATCACCCCGCTGGTGCGCGTGCCGTGGAACGAGCCCGGCATCGTCGGCAAGGTGCTGGACGGCGGTGCGTGGGGCGTCATCTGCCCGATGGTGAACACGGCGGCCGAAGCCAGGGCGCTGGTCTCCTACGCGCTCTATCCGCCGAAGGGCAAGCGCTCCAACGGCCCGATCCGCGCCGGTGCCTATGGCGAGGCGACGCCCTACCAGGCGATGGCCAACGACGAGGTACTGATCATCCCGATGATCGAGACGCAGGAAGCGATCGACAATATCGACGCCATCCTCGACGTGCCGGGCGTCAGCGGCATCTACATCGGACCGTCCGATCTCGGCCTGTCGCTCGGCATGAAGCCGATGCTCGACCGCGAGGAGCCGCAGATCCTGGCGATCTACGACAAGCTGCTCGCCGCCACCAAGAAGCGCGGCCAGTTTGCCGGCCTGCACAACGGCACCGGCAGCTACGCCGCGAAGATGGTCCACAAGGGTTTCCAGCTCGTCACCATCGCCAACGATGCCGGCCTGATGGCCAAGGCCGCCCGTGAGGCCGTGGCCCAGACGCGCAAGGAAGGCGGCCCGACGGCTGCCAAGTAAGGCGGACCGGCGCGTGCGCTTCGTCAACGCCACACTGCCCGACGGCAGCCGGCACGACATCGAAGTCGAGAGAGGGCGGATCGCCGCCCTCCTCCCGGCCTCGAAGCCGACCGCCGGCACGATCGACCTCGGCGGCACGCTCGTCCTGCCGCCGCTGGTCGACGGCCACATCCATCTCGACAAGACGCTGCTGGGCCTGCCGTGGCTGCCCAACCAGTCGGCGGGCAACAAGGTCTCCGACCGTATCGAGGCCGAGCGCCGCGTGCGTGCCGCGCGCACGGTGCCGGAATTCGAGACCGGCTCAAACCTGGTGCGCCAGGTCGTGGCCAGCGGCACTCTGCACATGCGCAGCCATGTCGACATCGACAATCAGCTCGGTCTCCGGAACCTCCATGAGGTGCTGAAGATTCGCGAGCATTTCCGCGACCTCGTCACCATCGAGATCGTTGCCTTCCCGCAAAGCGGCATCCTGCGCTCGCCCGGCACGGCCGAGCTGCTCGACGAGGCGATCGCTCTGGGCGCGGATCTCGTGGGCGGCCTCGACCCGGTCGGCATCGACGGTTACCTCGACGCCCATCTCGATGCGGTATTCGCCATTGCCCAGCGCCGTGGCGCGGGTGTCGACATCCACCTGCACGACGGTGGCGAGGCCGGGTTGGCGCAGATACTGGCCATCGCCGCGCGCACCCAGGCGCTGGGCCTGCAGGGCAAGGTCGCCGTCAGTCACGCCTTCGCACTGGGTTCCGTATCGACCGACAGCGCGACGCGCGCTGCCGACACGCTGGCCCGCGCCGGCGTCGCGATCATGAGCCATGGACCGGGCGGCGCGACCATCCCGCCGCTCAAGCTCCTGCGCGAGCATGGCGTGGAAGTGTTCGGCGGATCCGACAATATCCGCGATGCCTGGTCGCCCTTCGGCAACGGTGACATGCTCGACCGCGCCATGCAGATCGCCTACCGCGCCAACTTCCGCCACGACGCGGAGCTGGCGCTGGCCTTCGACATGGTAACCGCCGCCGCGGCGCGCGTGCTCGGTCTTTCGGACTACGGCCTCAAGGCCGGCGGCCCCGCCGACTTCGTCACGGTCGAAGCCACGACGCTCGCCGAAGCCGTCGCTACCCGCAAACGCCGCAGCCTTGTCATCAAAGCGGGCCGCATCGTCGCACGCGACGGAGTGCTGGTCTGAAAGCCTTTGCTCTTATGCGGCTTTTGCCGCCTTCACCGGCCCCCACGACTTCACCACCGGCAGGACCTCCTTCGCGAACAGCTTCAGGCCGCGCTCGCTCACCTCGTAGGGCGTGCCGCCGAAGCGGAAGGCGACGTTCATTTCGAAGTCGCCCAGCAGTTCGCGGCGCGCTTCGAGGCCGCGCAGGATCTTGTCCGGTGTTCCCCAGGAGGCCGCCTGCATGAAGCCCGTGACGGCGCCATCGAGGCCGCCCTTGCGCGCGATCTCGGCCTTCTGCTGGTAGGAGTCGTAGCCCTTCACCGTCTTGAAGTGCTCGCCGAGAAATTCGTAGTGGTAGAAGTTGCTCTCGACGAACTTGCCCTGGTAGCGCCGCGCTTCGTCCTCAATGGTCGCGGCATCGGGTCCGCAGACGCAGAACTCGGTCAGCATGACCGTCGGCGGCTCGGTGCCGTGATACTGGCGATGAAGCTGCCGCCCCTTCTCGATCATCGGGGCGCGCATCTCCCACGGCCGGTCGGCGAACATCACCATGTGGGCGCCGAGTTTGGCCGCCGAGTCGATCGAATCCTCGCTCGACGCCACGGCGTAGATGCGCCCGTCGAACGAATGCTGCGGCCGCGGCCTGATCTCGACGCGTGGCTGCTTGTAGTACTTGCCGTCGCCCTCCATGAAGCCGGTCCTGAGCGCTTCGACGATCATCGGAGCCGCCTCGTCGAAGCGGCCGCGCGATTCGTCCATGCTCAGCCGAAAGGCGTTGAACTCGCGCCGCGCCAGGCCACGCCCCATGCCGAGCCGCAGCCGCCCCTTGCTCAGGAGGTCGAGTACGGCGGCGTTCTCGGCGACCCGCAGCGGGTCGTGCCACGGCAGGATGACGGCCGCGGTACCGACGTCGATGTTCGGGCAAAGCGCCGTCAGGTGCGTCATCAGCGCAAGATTGTCGGGCACGAACGAATAGTCGGCGAAGTGATGCTCGGCCGACCACAGGCAATCGAAGCCCGAGTCCGCGGCGATCCGGGCCAACCGGATTTCCTCGTCCCAGACCCGCTGGTCGGAGCAATCCTCCCAACCGTAGTTGGTGAAGACCATCATCATGCCAACGTCCATCGGACTTCCTCCATGTTCTTGCTTGCAGAAATGCTTTCACGCGCGGAGCGGCCGGGCAAGCCTGCGTGTCCCATTCAACCCTCGCCCTGACCGCAGAGCGGTGGTAAACGCGCGGTCGTTTTCCCTTCGAGACAGACAATGGCGTCGCGTCAGGCAGTGCTCGGCATGGAGCAGGCCTCCTTCTTCTACGGCTCAGCCCGTGTGTTCGAGAACGTGTCGTTCCTGCTGGACGATGCGCGCACGGCGCTGGTCGGCGAGAACGGCGCGGGCAAGTCGACCCTGCTGAAGTGCCTGACGGGCGTGCTCGAACTCAATGCCGGCCAGGTCATCCGCTCGCGCGGCCTGCGCATCGGCCAAGTGCCGCAGGACGTGCCGGAAGGTCTCGCGGCCGTTCCCGTGCGCGAGGTGCTGGCCCGGTCGCTGGTGAAGGTCGGCCAGGATGGCGAGGACTGGCGCATCGACGTGCTGGTCGACGAGATCGGCGTCGATCCCGAGATGCTCGACAAGCCGTTCGGCGCGCTGTCGGGCGGCTGGCAGCGGCTGATGCTGATCGCGGCGGCGGCGCGGCTGGAGGAGCCCGATATCCTGATCCTCGACGAGCCGACCAACCATCTCGATCTCGCCAACATCAACACGCTGGAGCGCTGGCTGACGGCCGACTTCACCGTACCGATGCTGATGGTGAGTCATGACCGCGAATTCCTCGACCGGGTGACCGAGCGCACCCTGTTCCTGCGAGCCGACGGCGTGCACGCCTTCAAGACGCGCTTCTCGACCGCACGGGAGGAGCTGCTGCGCCGCGACGCCACCGCGGCGGCCCGCGCGCGGCAGGAGGATCGCGAGATCAAGCGGCTGGAGCAGGCCGCCGCACGCTACAAGGTCTGGGCGGTCAAGAACCCCGACCTCAACAAGCGCAAGAACGCCGTCGAGAGCCGCATCGCCCGCATCGAGAAGGAGCGCACGCAGACCTATGTCGCGCGCGAGCGCCGTCTCGAACTGGCTGACGGCGACATCGACGCCAAGGTGGCGCTGCGCCTGTCGAACCTCGACGTGACCGTCCCCGGCGGCGACCGCAAGCTGATCGGCATCGACCGCCTCGTCATCGCCGCCGGCGAGCGCGTGGCATTGCTCGGTACCAACGGCACCGGCAAGTCGACGCTTCTCGCAGCACTTGCCGCCGCCTACGAGCCTGGCCGCGAGCATTACGATGGGCAGGCCGCCGTGCGCTTCAATCCGGCGTGCCGGCTGGTTTACTTCGACCAGACGATGAGCGAACTGCCGACGACGATGAAGATCCTCGACTATGTGGCCGAGGCCGAAGGCGTCACCGAGAAGGACGCCGTGCGCCAGCTCGCCGCCGCCGGCTTCGCCTTCGTGCGTCTCAAGGAGCCGATCGGCGTGCTGAGCCATGGCGAGCGCGCACGACTGGTGTTCCTGAAGATGAAGCTGCTGCGGCCGAACTTCTACGTGCTCGACGAGCCGACCAACCATCTCGACATCGAGGGTCAGGAGGATCTGGAGGAGCAGTTGGAGAAGAGCGACGTGTCGTGTTTCTTCGTGAGCCACGACCGCTTCTTCACCCGCACCGTGGCGACACGGTTCCTCGAAATCCGCAAGGGCCGGCTGGTCGAAACGGAAGACGCCGACGCGTTTTTCGATTCGCAGACGTAACCGTCGCCTCCCCATTCAAATGGGGAGGTGCCCCGGTAATCCGGGGCGGAGGGGTCATCCGCCGACAGAGGTCTATGACCCCTCCGTCAGCGTAAGACGCTGCCACCTCCCCATTTGAATGGGGAGGAGAAAAGATCACCCCACTCGGCCCGCCATCTGCGCCAGGCCGAGGGCGACGGACAGGAGGTCTGAGCCGCCGGCGACTCTTGCCGACGGTGCGGCTCGAGCGACAGCAGCGCGAACGGCGGGGACGCGGCTCGATCCGCCGGTGAGAAAGATCGTCTCGACCGCATCGGGCTTCAGGCCGGCCGCGGCGATGCAAGCGCCTGCTGCCTTGTAGAGCCGCTCCATCGCGCTGCCGATCGCACGGTCGAAATCGCGGCGCGTCGCGAGAGCCACGAGGCCGGTTTCGAGGAAGGAAAGCGGGATGGCGGCGCGGTCTTCGGCACTCAGCGCGATCTTCGCGTCCTCCACGGCAAAGGCCACGCGGTGGCCCAAGCCTTCATGCAGCAGCTTCAGCAGGCGAGCCACCTTCTCCGGCTCGGCGGCCAGCGCCTGAAGCTCGGCGATCTCGCGTTCGTTGCGGTAGGTGTAGGCGAAGTTGATCGTCGCCCAGGTCGCGAGCTGGTGATAGAGCGCATTCGGCATCGGCAGATTCTTCTCGACGAGCCGTGTGCCGAGGCCCAGCAGCGGCATGACCGAGGCGAGGCTGAGCGCGGTGTCGAGATCGGTACCGCCCAGCCGCACGCCCGCCGTCGCCAGAACGTCGCCGCTTCGGTCGGCGCGATCCCGCAGGCCCGGTCCGACGCGCACGATGGAGAAGTCGCTCGTGCCGCCGCCGATGTCGGCAATCAGCACCAGCTCCTCGCACGGCACGGTCTGCTCGTAGTGATGCGCCGCCGCGATCGGCTCGTAGGCGAAGGCTATGTCGCGGAAGCCGGCCTGGCGGGCGATACGCTCCAGCACCTCCTGGGCGCGCGCATCGGCGCGGTCGTCATCGTCGACGAAGCGGACGGGGCGCCCCATCACGACCGAGGTGATCTCCCCGCCGGCGAAGGCCTCCGCCCGCTCCTTCAGGTGCGCGACGAAGATCTCGACCACCTTGGTGAGCGGCACCTTGCGGCCGCCAAGACTGGTCTCCTCGTCGATCAGCGACGAGCCCAGGATCGATTTCAGCGCCCGCATCAGGCGCCCCTCGGTGTGATCGACATAGGCAGCGATCGCGGCCTCGCCCAGCAGCACCCGTCCTTTCGTCTCCTGGTCGA
>JAKFVZ010000267.1 GCA_021732965.1 Reyranella sp. | reverse complement strand
CTGGTCGACCGCCAGTCGAGCGGCGCGCTGGCCGCCTGCATTGTCGAGCCGATCCTGAGTTCGGGCGGCGTGCTGGAGCCGCCGGAAGGCTGGATGAAGGCTCTGGAAGAGAAGTGCCGCGAGCGCTACATGCACCTGATCTTCGACGAGGCCCAGACCGGGCTCGGCCGGACCGGCACCCTGTTCGCCTGCGAACGCGACGGCGTCGTGCCGCAGTATCTCACCCTCTCCAAGACCCTGGGCGCCGGCCTGCCGCTGGCTGCCATGCTGACCACGCCCGAGATCGAGGACGTGGCCGCCGAGCGCGGCTTCCTCTTCTATACGACGCATGCCTCCGACCCCCTGCCTGCGGCCGTCGGGCTCAAGGTGATCGAGGTCATCCTGCGGGACAAATTCACGGAACGCGCGGCAACCCTCGGCAAGCGCCTGAAGGCCGGCCTGATGGCGCTGCAGCAGCGCTACGACTGTATCGGCGATGTACGAGGACGGGGGCTTCTGCTGGGCCTGGACCTGGTCAAGGACAGGCGCTCCCGCACGCCCGACCCCGAACTCGCACAGGCGGTGGCGCGCACCTGCCTGGAGCTTGGGATGATGACCAGCACCGTTCGCGGTGGCTTCGGCATCTTCCGCATCGCGCCTCCCCTCACGGTGGACGAAGCCGAAATCGACCTCGGGTTGGAGATCTTCGACCGGGCGCTCACCAAAGCTTTACAGTGAGAATTCCGGGAATTCGGCTCTTCCGCTCCCGTAACTGGTATTAGCGTTTGAAACGGGCGTCTAACTGTTGTACCCGCTGCGGTTTCCGGGCCAACGGCGTTGGGAGTATGCGGATGTTCAAGAGGCTTACACAGGCGGCAATTCTAACGGGAAGTATCCTGGCCCTGGGCGGCTGCACGCTTGGCCAGACCAAGACCGCGGCGGCGCCCGTTAAGGCCCCGGCGGCCGACTATCAGGCAGCCGTCCCGCCGTCGCCTCCTGCGGGCCAGATCCGGTCCATCTGCTACAATGAATCCGACCTCACGACCGTGCGCTCCCGCATGGTGCAGCAGGAACTGCAGGTCGTGACGCTACAGTGCCAGGGTCCGGGTGGACGCCGTGCGTATGAGCAGGTTTACGCCGACTTCGTCGGCAAGTTCCGCGCCGAGTTCGCGACCAACGCCCGTTCGCTGTCGCAGGTCGCCGGCCGCAAGCGCTTCAACACCGACGTGCTGGTGACCGAGATCGCCAACCGCACGGCGCAACGCGCCCCGACGGACAAGGAATTCTGCGCCCGCGGCAAGCGCGCCTTCGACTGGGCGATGGATCCCAAGGTCACATCGCTGGCGCAGGTGCCGCCGCCGTACGATCTCGGACCGGAGATGAATATCTATCCCTGCCCGGCTCAGTAGCCAAAGCGGGTCAAACGGCAAGAAACGAGAAGGCGGTCCACACGGGCCGCCTTTTTCTTTGCCTGAAAGATCAGATGTGCTGGGCCGTCCGTTCGCCGGAGCCTCGGCCACCACCCGGCGCGCCCGTGGTCGCGGCTTTCAGGACGGCGAGGTAGCCCGGTTTCAGTTCCATCGACGGGCCGCGACCGGCCTCGATCAGGGCTCGATGCGCCTGCGGCAGGCGCCAGCACGGCACGAACATGAACAGATGATGTTCGAGGTGGTAGTTCACCCAGTAGGGCGCCACCAGCAGCCGCATCAGGAGGTTAGCGTAGGTCGTCCTGGTGTTGCGCAGCGGATCGTCATTGTCCGGCACCACGGCATGCTCGGCGATGTTCCGGATGCGGCTCACGAGCTGATACCAGGTGGCGAGCGGCAGCAGCCACATCACGGGGTATAGCCACCAGTAGCCGATGGCCGACAGGCCGGCGAGCAGGACCGCATTCGCGACCAGCGGCCCCTTCTCCTTGCGCCACAGGTTGCCCAGTTGCGTGGCGAGCGGCGCGTCGGCGGGCCCCAGCGCCCGCCGGAGCTGCTCACCGCGCCGCAGGAACGCGGTCTGCCCCGTGAGATCGCGGACGATCTTGCGGCGCAGGCTGGTACGGCTGGTCGGGAAAGCCGCGGACAGGCCGAGATCGGGGTCCTGGGGCTGCTGCGTGAAGCGGTGATGCTGCAGATGGTAGGGCCGGTAGAGCGTGAGACTGGTGAAGACCGGAAAGGCACAGAACCAGCTTCCCACCCAGTCGTTGAGGGGACGGTCCGCGAACAGCAACCCGTGTGCGGCGTCGTGCATCAGGATCGCGACGCCGAGCTGGCGGCCGCCGATCACCATGACCCCCAGCAGGAACGTGAACGGATTGGGCCACCAGGCGAAGAGAGCCATGGCGACCGCGATCAGCGCCCAGGCATGAAACACCAGCAGCGCGCCCATCAGGTTCGACCGGGCGCCGAGCCTCCTCGTCTGCTCCAGGGTCAGGAATTCGCCGATTCGGCTCATTCTGCGAGGCTGGTCGCGGCACGGGCGACTGTCAACGCCGGCTGGGTGCAGCTATATGTTGGTGGATGCAACGCAAATCCGTCCGCACCGACGTCCTCGACGTCGCCTACGAGGAACACGGCCCGCCCGACGGCGCGCCGGTAATCCTGCTGCATGGCTTTCCCTACGACGTGCGCGCCTACGACGAGGTGGCGCCGGCGCTGGCGGCCGACGGCAACCGGGTGCTGGTGCCGTATCTGCGCGGCTACGGCCCCACCCGCTTCCTGTCCCCGGAGACGCTGCGCTCGGGTGAGCAGGCGGCGCTGGGCCACGACCTGCACCAGCTGATGAAGGCGCTCGGCATCGAGCGCGCAGCACTGGCGGGTTACGACTGGGGCGGCCGGGCAGCCTGCATCGTTTCGGCTCTATGGCCCGAGCGCGTGCGCTGCCTCGTGAGCTGCACCGGCTACAATCTCCAGAACATCGCCGCCTCGGTCGAGCCGGCGCCGGCCGCCGCCGAGCACCGGCTCTGGTACCAGTACTACTTCAATACGGAGCGCGGCCGCGCGGGCCTGACGAAGGACCGCCGCGACGTCTGCCGGCTCCTGTGGAAATTGTGGTCGCCGGAATTGACCTTCGACGAGGCCACATTCGAGAGGACGGCGTCGTCTTTCGACAATCCCGACTTCGTCGACGTGGTGATCCAGTCCTATCGGCACCGCTACGGCTATACCAAGGGCGATCCGATGCTGGAGCCGCTCGAAGCGGAGCTGGCAAAGCAGCCGGCGATCACGGTGCCCACCATCAACCTGCACGGCGCCGCCGACGGCGTGGGCCCCGCGTCGGATCGCGACGGGCAATCCGAGAAGTTTACCGGCGGATACGTGCGGCGCATGCTGCCGCGCATCGGCCACAACGTCCCCCAGGAGGCGCCGGCCGAGACGGTCGCGGCCCTGCGCGATCTCATGAAGGAAACGCCAGAATGACGACCATCGCCCTTATCGGCTCCACGGGTAACATCGGCAGCCACGTCCTCGACGAAGCGCTGTCCCGCAAGCACAGCGTCACCGCCATCACCCGCGACGCCTCGAAGCTGAAGCCGCGCCCCGGCATGACCGTCCGGCAGGGCAGCACCACGGACGCCGTGTCGATGGCGTCCATCCTCAAGGGCCATGACATCGTCGTGGCCTCGGTGAAGTGGAACGAGGCCAGCGTCCATCACGTGCTGGAGGCCGTGCGTGCCAGCGGCGTGAAGCGCGTCCTGTTCGTGGTCGGCGCCGGCAGCCTGCTGCGCGCCGACGGCCGCACCCATCTCGACCACATGGCCGATCGCGGCATCCAGCCGCCGACGTCGAAGCCTGCGTCGCTGGCGCTGGAAGAGGTGCGCAAGATCAAGGATCTCGACTGGACGGCAATCTCGCCGCCCGCCTCGATCCAGCCCGGCGACCGCACCGGCAAGTTCCGGCTCGGCAAGGATCAACTGCTGGAAGACAAGAACGGCGAGAGCCGGATCAGCCGCGAGGACTTCGCAGTCGCCATCGTGAACGAGATCGAAAAGCCCAAACACCTCCGCAAGCGCTTCACGGCGGCGTACTAGGCGAAGTTGTCATCCTGAGCGCAGCGAAGGATCTCACGCCCGCCAAGCAGGTGTCTGGCCGCCAGGCGAGGTCCTTCGCTTCGCTCAGTACGACATGCAGCCTTACTCCAGCGTCTCGAGCAGTCGGGCGCAGAGGTAGGTTCGGGGCTGTAGCGAGGAATAGTAGATCTGCTCGGTGATGGCGTGGGCGCCCTTGCCGTCGGCGCCGAGGCCGTCGAGCGTCGGGATACCCAGCGCGGCGGTGAAATTCCCGTCGCTGCCGCCGCCGGTCAGGGGCACGTCGTTCAGTTCCTTGCCGATCTCGCGATAGATCGCCTGCGCCTTCTGGAAGAGATCGGTGATGCCCGCATCCTTCTGATAGGGCGGCCGGTTCATGCCGCCCTCGACCGTCAGCTCGACTTCCTTGCCGATCGGCTCGAGGTTCAGGAACCAGTGCGTCATCTCCTCGGCGAGCTGCATGCTGGGCACGCGCAGGTCGACGTCGATCGAGCATTCGGCCGGCGTGACGTTCACGCCCGAACCGCCGCGGATCAAGCCGACATTGCAGGTGATGCCGCGCGCATAATCGGTCTTCTCCTCGATGCGCACGATCTGGCGGGCGATTTCCAGGATGGCGCTGCGACCGTCTTCATGGCGCACGCCGGCATGGGCGGCGCGGCCCTTGACCGTCAGGGTGAAGCGGCCGACGCCCTTGCGCGACGTGACGACCTTGTCGCCGTCTCGGCCCGGCTCCATCACCAGCGCGTACTTGTGCCCCCGGGCGGCTTCCTCGATGCGGGCGCGTGAAGTCGGGCTACCGACTTCTTCCTCGGGGATGAACAGGAACGTCACGGGCAGCTTTGTCTTCTTGCCCTGACGGATCAGGTGGCGCAGCGCGTAGTAGGCGATGTAGCCGCCCGCCTTCATGTCGTAGATGCCGGGACCGAAGACGCTGTCGCCTTCCTGGCGGATCTTCAGCTCCTTCTCCTTCATCCCGAGCGGATGCACCGTGTCGAGATGGGCAAGGACCAGAATGCCCTTGCCCTGCCCCGTGCTCCATTCGGCCGGGGTCCTGGCTTCCAGGATGTCGCCGAAGCCGTCGCGGCCCGGCGTGCGGTCGAGGTCGAGGCCAAGGTCGCGGAACTGGCCCTCGACCTTGTCGACCATGACATTGACCGCCTTCGCATCGTGGCTCGGGCTCTCGATCTCGATCCATTCGACGATACCCTCGAGTATCTCCTTGGGATCGATCTTGGGCTCGTTCTTCATGCGCTCGGCGGCCATTGTCATCAGTCCTCTCGGCTCAGATCGGATCCCAGGTGAAGTACTCGGGCGAGCGCTTCAGGTCGGTGAAGTAGGGCTTCATCGACGGCACGGCGTGCTCGGCGATGTCCTCCAGGGTCCAGCCCTCGGAGTTATGCACGGAGCGTACCGGGCGGTTGGCGTTGAACAGCATGATCTCGTTCATGCGCACGCCGAAGATCTGCGAGGAGATGCCCTGCTCCTGCGCCGAGTCCGACAGGAGGTAGACGGCCATCGGCGCGATCTTGGCCGGCGTCATCTTCTTCGAGCGCTCCAGGCGCGCCTTCTGGGCGTCGGTGTCGGCGGGAATGGTGCCGATCATGCGCGTCCAGGCGAACGGCGAGATGCAGTTCGAGCGGACGTTGAACGCCGCCATGTCGAGCGCGATCGAACGCGACAGGCCGATGATGCCCATCTTGGCCGCCGAGTAGTTGGCCTGGCCGAAATTGCCGACGAGGCCGGAGGTCGAGGTGAAGTGCACGAAGGCGCCCGACTTCTGCTCCTTGAAGTAGTTGGCGGCCGCGCGGCTGGTGTTGAACGAGCCGTTCAGATGGACGTCGATGACCATCTTCCAGTCCATGTGGCTCATGCGATGGAAGATTCGGTCGCGCAGGATGCCGGCATTGTTGATGACGCCGTCGATGCGGCCGAAGTTCTCCACGGCCGCCTTGACCATGCGCTCGGCGCCGGCCGGATCGGAGACGCTGTCGCCGTTGGGAACGGCGTGGCCACCGGCCGCCTTGATCTCCTCGCAGACCTTCTCGGCCGCCGTCGCGCTGCCGCTGCCCTCGCCGTCGACCGCGCCGCCGAGGTCGTTGACCACCACCTTGGCGCCTTCACGGGCCGCCAGCAGCGCCATCTCGCGGCCGATGCCGCCGCCCGCGCCGGTCACCAGCACGACCTTGTCCTTCAGCATGTTCGCCATGGTCTTCTCTCTCCCTCTTCTATTGATCCAGTTTCGGTGTCCGCGGCTCGCCGCGCAACAACCGCGCGCTCAGCACCGTCGCGACGGCGAACGGCGCGAGTCCGATCACCATCGGCATGGCGATATAGCGGCTGCCGACGACGGTGAGCGCCGCGACGGCCACGGTGCCCATCGCGCCCATACCCATCTGCGCGAGGCCTGCCAGCGACGAGGCCGTGCCGGCCAGCCGCGGATACATGCCCACGGCGCCGGCATTGGCATTGGCCACGATCATGCCGGTCCCGAAGCTCAGCAGCATGTGCGGCCCGACGATGGCCCACCAGGTGACGATGTCGGCCAGTGAAAGCGCCGCCATCCCGACCAAGGCTGCTACGTGGAACCAGCCGGAAAACATGATGATGTCGACCGGTGCGACGCGGCCCACCAGCCGGTTGTTCACGAAGGTACCCAGCGTGAAGCCGCCGACCGAGAGCAGTACGATCAGGCCGAACTCGCGCGGGCTGAATCCCATGCTCTCCTGCAGCACGAAGGGCACGCCCGCCAGCATTCCGAAGTTCAATGCGAAGGCGAAGCCCAGGGGCAGGATGTGGCCGAGGAAACGCCGGTCGCGCAGCATCTCGCCCGAGCCGCGCAGCAGGCTCGACAGGTCGATGCGCTCGCTGCGGAACTTGTTGGTCTCGCGCAGGCCCGCGAGCGTCACCAGGAACAGGATTGTGCCGAAGCCGCCCACGAACCAGAAGGTCGCGCGCCAGCTCGCCCATTCGCCGAGGAAGCCGCCGACCGTCGGCGCCAGGGAGGGCGCGATGTTCTGGCCGAGCGAGATCCAGCTCATGACCAGCGGCATCTCCTTGAACGTGTAGGCGTCGCGCGTCAGCGCCCGGCCCAGCACCGAGCCCGAGGCCGCGCCCAACCCCTGCAGGATGCGCAGGCCGATCAGCCCGCCGATCGACGGTGCGAAGGAACAGGCGAAACTCGTGATGGTGAAGAACAGCAGCCCGCCCAGCAGGACCGGCCGCCGCCCATAGCGGTCGCTGAGCGGCCCGTAGAAGAGCTGCCCCACCGCGAAGCCCAGCATGTAGGTCGTGAGCGTGAGCTTCACGTTCTCTGGCGTCGCCAGCAGTTCGTGGCCGACCGACGGCATGACCGGGGTGTAGATGCTCATGGTGAGCGGGCCGAAACTGCCCAGCGCCACCAGCAGCGCGATGTAGGCGGGCGACCGCGGTGCGAGGTTCACTTGCTCTTCGCTTCCGCAGCGCCCTCGGCGCCGAAATCGCCGCCCAGCGCCCTCTCCTCCTGCGCCTTCGTCATGCGCGGGTAGTAGTGGCGGAAGGCGCCGCGGATCTCGTCGAACGGGATGTCCGCGAACACGCCGCGATAGGCGAGATACTCCATGTGGCGGCGGCCGCTGAGATCGAACGGGTGATAGATCGAATCGCCCACGGCATCCCAGTCGAGCGGCTTCAGGCCGAACTTGTCGGTGAGTTCGCGGTTGAAGGCCGGCGTCGCCTTGACCCAGCGACCCTCGAGCCAGACGTCGGTGTAGCCATGATAGTAGAAGACGTCGCTGCCCATCAGCTCCGACAGACGCTGCGTCGTCATGTGATTGCGCACGTCGGCATAACCCAGACGCGCGGGGATGCCGGCGGCGCGGCAGACCGCGGCCAGCACGCCCGCCTTGTTCACGCAGTAACCGTGCTCCGCCTCGACGGTCGCGCTGGCGCGATAGGCCTCGCGCTTCATCGGCGTGTTGTAGGGATCGTAGCGCAGCTCGTCGCGCACGGCGTAGTAGAGGCGCAGCGCCTTGTCCCGGTCGCTGCCCTCGCCGGCCACGCGCCTTGCATAGGCCACGATTGTCGGGTGTTGTGAATCGATCAAGTCGCCCGGTAGCCGATAGGCCTCGAAGCTGGCGCCGTCCCGAACGACGTCGTCGCCCGCTGTCTTGAGGGAATCGTAATCCATGTGCGGCGTTTTCTTTAAGCCAAGAGGCGGGAAAGTCCATGAGCGACGGCGCGCAATTCACCCATGCGCATATGGTGCGCTTCGAGCGGCGCCTCCCCGGGCCGCCCGCCCAGGCCTGGGGCTTGCTCGCCGACACCGGCCGCCTGCCCGGCTGGTACGGCGGGGGCGGGATCGAACCACGGGTCGGTGGCGCTGTCTCGCTGATGGGCGGCCATATCCGGGGCGTGGTCACCCAATGGCAACCGCCCGGCCGGCTGGCCTACACATGGAATGTGTACAATCCGGGCGATGCGACCTCGCCCTATCCCGAATCCTACCTGATCCTGACCCTGGCGGCGGCCGTCGAGGGCACGACGTTCACGCTCGAGCATCTGCCGGTGCAGGAGCGCTTCGTGAAGCTGAACGCCATGGGGTGGCACACCTTCATGGATATGGTCGAAGCTGCCGTTCGCGGCGAGGCGGTCCACGGCCGCGATCACTACATGGCGCTCAACGCCAAGCAGTACGGCGTGGATCTTTCCAATCCACTGGGCTGAACCTCTTGGTCCTCTCTGCCGCGCAGCGGGGGAGAGGAAGGGGCCCATCGCGAAGCGATGGGTAGGTGAGGTGGTGGACGCTACAGGGCGCTGGTGAGAGCGGGAGGAATGACACCTCACCCTCCCCGCGCTCACGCGCGGGTCCCCTCCCTCTCCCCATGCCGCGCATGCGGAGAGGGCGATGATGCGCGGCGAGCCCCCTAAAGCGATGGCGGGGCGTCGGCGTCGGATTTTACCAGGAAGTGCGCGTTGGCCGTCGCCACGGGACGCGAGCGGTCCTCCTGCCAGGCTTCGGCGAAGACGTTGACCATACGCCGCCCCTGCTTCGTCACCTTGGCGCAGGCGATCACGTCGACCGGACGCGCCGAGCGCAGGTAATCGACGGTGATGTTGACGATCTTCGGCACCGTCTCGGTCTCCGTCTCCCACAGGAGATGGAAGATCGCCGCCATCTCCAGCATGGCACCCAGCGTTCCACCATGGATCGCCGGCAGGAAGGTGTTGCCTATCAGCTCGGGATGAAAGCGCATGCGGGTCAGCAGCTCGCCGGTGCCGTTCTCCGGCGCGATCTGCATCCAGCGCGCATAGGGAATCGCCTCCGCGAGGCGCGCGACGTTGCCTTCCTTGCGCGCCTCGGCAAGTCGTTCGAGCAGCGCGCTCATGGCTTGTCCACCAGGGCGGGCCGCGTCGCCTTGCCCTTGGTGCCCAGCATGAAGGTGCCGGCCGCCGCGGCGATCGGATCCTTGGCGTCGCCGTGATGGGCGAAGGCGCGCGTGAACGCGACCGATCGCGTGATGCGATAACACTCGGCCTCGGCGATCACCGGCTTGCCGGGCTCGGCCGGCCGCACATAGTCGATGCGCAGATCGAGCGTCGCGAAGGGCTCGGGCGCCTTGAGCATCGTGGCGACCGACATGCCGCAGCAGCCGTCGAGCATGGCGGTGAGCGGACCGCCCGCCAGCACGCCGGTCTCGGGATTGCCGACCAGCTCCTCGCGCCACTCGAGCTGCATCGACGCGAAGCCGCGCGAGGCGCCGATCACCTTAAGGCCCAGCGCCTTGTTGTGCGGGATGTTGTCGGAGAACCACTGCTGGAACAGCGCAATGCGCGCGTCCTTTTCCATCTAAAACCCCATCTGGCGGGCGGCTAGATCCTTCATGATCTCGGTCGAGCCGCCGCCGATCGACATGACCTTGGTCTCGCGATAGATGCGCTCGACCTTGGCGCCGCGCAGATAGCCTGCGCCGCCGAAGACCTGCATCGCCTCGTTGGCGCAGAACTCCATCGTCGAGGTCGCGAGGTTCTTCAGCATGCAGATTTCCGCGACCGGCTTCTCGCCCTGCCCGACCCGGTAGGCCAGCAGCTCGAGCGTCGACTTCACGGCGTTGATGCGCATGGCCATGTCGACAAGCCGGTGGCGCACCACCTGGTTGGCGATCAGCGGCTTGCCGAACGTGTGGCGCTCGCGGGCATAGGCGATTGCCTCGTCGAGACAGACTTTGGCGTAACCGCAGGCGCCAGCCGACATGCCGAGCCGCTCGGAATTGAAGTTCAGCATGATGCCGATGAAGCCGCGATTCTCCTCGCCGATCAGGTTCTCGACCGGGACCTTCACATTGTCGAAGAAAAGCTGGGCGGTATCCGAAGCCCACCAGCCCATCTTCTTCAGCTTGGTGCGTGCGAAGCCCTCGCGGTCACGCTCGATCAGCAGGAGCGAGACGCCACCCGCCCCGGGCCCGCCGGTGCGTACCGCGACCGTGTAGTAGTCGGCGCGCATGCCGGAGGTGATGAACATCTTCGAGCCGTTGACCACATAGTGGTCGCCCTCGCGCCGCGCCGTGGTCTTGAGATTCGCGACGTCGGAGCCGCCGCTCGGCTCGGTGATGGCAAGCGCGCTGATCTTCTCGCCGGCCAGGACCTCGGGCAGCACCTTGCGCTTCATCCATTCCGGTCCGAGAGCCGCGATGGGCGGCGAGCCGATCGTATGGCTGTTGAGACTGGCGTTGAGCCCGCCGCTGCCGTGGCGCGCCATCTCCTCGGCCTTGACGATGCCGAAGAAGGGGTCGGTCGGGACGCCGCCATACTCCTCCGGGAAACCGAGTTGCATCAGACCTGCGGCCGAGGCCTTGCGGTAGAGTTCGCGGGGAAACTCCTCCGCCTCGTCCCACTGGTCGACATGAGGCGTGATCTCGCGCTCGACGAAGCGCCGGACGGTGCTCCGGAAAGCCTCGTGCTCTTCGGTATAGAACGGCGACGGCGGCCGCCCCGACGGGATGGCCTGCTCGGCGAGCGACATGGGTTTCTCCGGTGACAACGCTTGATCTGCGAACAGTACAACGCACAGGGCGAAAATCCATTGACTCTCCGCAGGGCGGCCATGTCTTATGAAACGAGTTAAACGCGAAGCCACTAAACGGCCGGTTTACAGGGTAGGGGAATGCTCGATTTCATCCAGCAGCTGGTGAGCGGAATCGCGCTTGGCTGCGTCTACGGCCTGATCGCGCTGGGCTTCGTGCTCATCTACAAGGCGACCGAAGTCGTTAATTTCGCCCAGGGCGACCTGATGATGCTGGGCGGGTTTTTCGTCTTCACCTTCATCGGGCTGATCGGTCTCGACTACTGGCTGGGCTTCCTGTTCGCCGTCTGCGGCATGGCCGTGTTCGGCATGGCCACGGAACGCATCCTCATCCGGCCCATCCTGGGCTATCCGCAGTTCTCGATCGTCATGGCCACCATCGGGCTGGGCTATTTCCTGCGCTCCCTGGCCGGCATGATCTGGGGCACCGACGACCTCAAGATCGAGACCCCCTTCTCGTCCGGCGTGCTGAAGCTCGGCGACCTGGTGATCGCCCACGATAAGCTCTCCGTGATCGTGGCCACCGTCATCCTGTGCATCGTTCTCTACGCCTTCTTCAACTACACGAGGATGGGCACCGCCATGCGGGCCACCTCGGAGAACATGCTGGCCGCCTATTACATGGGCATTCCCGTGAAGCGCGTGGTTTCGCTGATCTGGGCGATCAGCGCGGCGGTGGCGGCGACGGCGGGCGTGCTGCTCGCGCCCATCACCTTCATCCATTCGAACGTGGGCCTGGCGCTCGGCCTGAAGGCCTTTCCCGCCGCGGTTCTGGGCGGGTTCGGCTCGATCCCCGGCGCGCTGATCGGTGGCCTGATCATCGGCGTGATCGAGACGCTGGCCGGCTTCTACCTGCCGCAGGGCTGGAAGGATGTCGCCCCCTACGTCGTGCTCCTGATCGTCCTGCTGGTGCGGCCGCACGGGCTGTTCGGTCCCAGCATGCGCAAGAAGGTCTGAGCCCATGCGTTTCGTCTTCAAGACCGACTACAATCAGGACATCAAGCTGCTGAAACACGGCGGCTACTGGTGGTCCTACGGCGCGTTGCTGGCGGTGATGATCGCCGCGCCGTACCTGATCGGCAGCTATCTGCAGAGCCAGATCGTGTTCGTCTTCATCTACGCCATCGTCGGCGTGGCGCTGATCATCCTCACCGGCTTCACCGGCCAGGCCTCGCTGGGTCACGCCGCCTTCCTTGCGATCGGCGCCTATACGGCCGGCTTCATGCAGAGCAAGGGCATACCGTTCATCGTCTATTTCCCGGCGGCGGCGATCATCACCGGCGCCGTCGGGGCGATGGTGGGCTTCCCGGCACTGCGCCTCAGCGGCATCTACCTGGTGATCGCCACCATCGCCTTCGCCTTCATCGTCGAGGAAATCCTGGCCCGCTGGGAATCGGTAACCCACGGCAACGAGGGCATGCGGGTCAGAACCCTCGACCTGCTGGGCCAGCCCATGCCGCGCGACAGCGACGCGTTCTATTTCCTGTGCCTGCTGGTTCTTGTCGGTTCGATCCTGCTGGCACTGAACCTGTTGCGCACGCCCACCGGCCGGGCCTTCATCGCCATCCGCGATTCGGAGACTGCGGGCAAGAGCATGGGCATCGACCTGGCCGGCTACAAGGTCAAGTCCTTCGCGATCAGCGCCGCCCTCACCGGCATGGCGGGCGTCCTGTTCGCCCACAAGATGTCCTTCATCTCACCCGAGATGTTCACCCTGCTGCTCTCCATCGAGTTCATCATGGTGATCATCATCGGCGGCGCCTTCGGCGTGCACGGTGCGGTGCTGGGAGCGATCTTCATCGTCATGGTCGACCCCTTCCTGACGGCGCTGAAGGACGACGTGCCGGTGCTCGGGGCCAGCCTCGCCTCGTCGCTCGGCATGTCACCAGAGGCTTCGGGCAAGCTGCGCGAAACCATGTCCTCGATCGGTTCCGCCGCCGGCCTCAAGGGCGCGATCTACGGCCTGATCATCATGATGTTCATCCTGTTCGAGCCCTACGGCCTCTACGGGCGCTGGCTCAAGGTGAAGCTCTTCTTCCAGCTCTTCCCGCTCTACAAGAAGGCGACCTTCAAGCGACAGAAGACCTACGTGAAGTCGGAGCGCAACCGATGAGCTTCTTCACGGTCGACGGCATCTCCCTCCAGTTCGGCGGCCTCAAGGCGGTCGACAGCGTCAGCTTCAGCGTCGAAAAGGGCGAGATCTTCACCATCATCGGCCCGAACGGCGCCGGCAAGACCTCGATCTTCAACCTGATCTCACGGCTGTACGACCCGACCTCGGGCAAGCTGTTCTTCGAGGGGCGCGACATCACCGAGGTGCCGGCGCACCAGATCGCCAAGCTCGGCATCGCCCGCACCTTCCAGAACATCGAGCTGTTCGAGAACGCGACCATGCTGGCCAACCTGCTGGTCGGCCGGCACTGCCATGCCACCACCCAGCTGTGGCAGGATATCCTGTTCCTGCCCTCCGTCCGGCGGGCCGAGAAGGAGCATCGGCGCAAGGTCGAGGAGGTGATCGAGTTTCTCGACCTCCAGCCCTATCGCGAGAAACTGATCGCCGGCCTGCCCTACGGCGTGCGCAAGGTGGTCGAGGTTGCCCGCGCCCTGTGCTCGGAGCCCAAGCTGATCCTGCTGGACGAGCCCTCCTCCGGCCTCAACGTCGAGGAGACCGACGACATGTCGTTCTGGATCCGCGACATCCGGACCGAGCTCGGCGTCACGGTGCTGATGGTCGAGCACGACATGACCCTGGTGAACCGCGTGTCGGACCGCGTGCTGGCGCTGAACTACGGCAGGGTGCTGGCCTCCGGCACGCCGGCCGAGGTGCAGGCGCATCCCGACGTCATCGCCGCCTATCTCGGCACCTGAGCGGAGAAGACATGAGCGACGATCCGATCCTCAAGGTCTCCAACATCGAGAGCTACTACGGCCCGATCATGGCGATCCGCGGCGTCAGCCTGGCCGTGCCGCGCGGCAAGATCATCACCGTGCTGGGCGCCAACGGCGCGGGCAAGACGACGATCCTCAAGACCATCTCCGGCGTGCTCGATCCACTCAAGGGCGCGATCGAGTTCGAAGGCAAGCCGATCCAGCGCATGGACGCCGACAGGATCGTGCGGCTGGGCCTCAGCCACGTGCCGGAGGGACGCGAGGTCTTCCCGTTCCTGTCGGTGCGCGAGAACCTCGCCATGGGCGCCTTCCTGCGCAAGGACCGCGACGGCGTCGCCAAGGACCTCGAAAAGATCTTCGTCTACTTCCCGCGCCTCAAGGAGCGCATCGACCAGCCCGCCGGCTCCCTCTCGGGCGGCGAGCAGCAGATGCTGGCGATCAGCCGCGCCCTG
>JAKFVZ010000407.1 GCA_021732965.1 Reyranella sp. | reverse complement strand
CGGCGCGTTCATCCCGACCATGGCGGGCAGCGGCATGCTGGCCGGCCTCTATCAGACGCCCGCGATCTACGTGAACGTGAAGGGCGTGATGACCAACACCGTGCCGACCGATGCCTATCGCGGCGCCGGCCGGCCCGAGGCCGCCTATCTACTGGAGCGCTTCGTCGACCATATCGGCCGCGAGACCGGCCTCGGCCCGGCGGAGATCCGCAAGCGCAACCTCGTGAAGCCGAACCAGATTCCGTGGAACACGGCACTGGGCGACACTTTCGATTCGGGCGACTTCGACAACGTCATGCTGAAGGGTCTGGAGAAAGCCGACTGGAAGGGCTTCCCCGCCCGCCGCGCCGCCTCGCTGGCCAAGGGCAAGTGGCGCGGTATCGGCATGGCGACCTATGTCGAGAAGTGCTCGGGCGGCGCGCCGGAGAGCGCCATCGCCAAGTTCAACGAGGACGACACGATCACCGTGTTCGTGGGCGTCCAGACCAACGGGCAGGGCCACGAGACGGCCTTCACCCAGATCATGTCGGCACGACTCGGTGTCGATGCCGACCGCATCCGAATCGTCCAGGGCGATTCGGACTTCACGCCCGAGGGCATGACCGGCGGCAGCCGTTCGATCCCGGTGGCCGGCGCGGCCGTGCTGGGCGTCAGCGACAACATCATCGAGAAGGGCAAGCTGGTCGCCGCCTCGGCGATGGAAGCGGCGGTGGGCGACATCGAGTATGCCGACGCCACCTTCCGCATCGTCGGCACCGACCGCACGATGAGCCTGTTCGACGTGGCGCGCGCTGCCCGCGACCCCAAGCATGTGCCGGAGGGCAGCAAGCCCGGCCTCGACGACGCCTTCACGCGCACGCCCGAGGCTGCCACTTTCCCCAATGGCTGCCATGTCTGCGAGCTCGAGATCGATCCCGACACCGGTACGCTCGAGATCCTGAACTACTCGATCATGGACGATTTCGGCACGGCGCTTAACCCGCTGCTGCTGCAGGGCCAGGTCCATGGCGGCGTCGGACAGGGCATCGGACAGGCGCTCACCGAAAAGACCATCTACGATCCCGATTCGGGCCAGCTCATGAGCGGCTCGCTCATGGACTACGCCCTGCCGCGTGCGGACGTGGTGCCGCACGTGAAGTTCGACATGCACAATAGCCTGTGCACGACCAATCCGCTCGGCGTGAAGGGTGCGGGCGAGGCCGGCGCGATCGGCGCGCCGCCGGCGGTCATCAACGCCATCGTCGACGCGATCCATCCGCATACCGGGCTGAAGCACATCGACATGCCCGTCACCGCATCATCCCTGTGGGCGGCCATCGACGCTCATCGATCCAGGAAAGCAGCGTAAGAGTATGACCGACAAAGCGAACGATCCGACCCTCGCCAGCGCCCTCGCCGATTCGGTGAAGGCGATCGACGCCGATTACACCGAGGAGATGCGCGAACTTCGTGCCCTCTTCGAGGAGGCGCGGATGGAGGCCGAGAAGGACGAGCCGAGCGACGTGAAGCTCAAGGCGCTGCTCAACGACGCCAACGAGATGGCGCGCACCTTCGCAACTCTCGATCCGGCCTGGGGCGCCGTCCAGCGCGTCGCGCGCCTGTTCGGAATTCTCTAGTTCGACGCCGTCGACCGCCGCCGCTCCAGCGTGCGGCGGATGGCGCGTGTCGCCTTCTCGTCGAGGAAGAAGGCGCGCTCGCTGCGGTAAGTCTCGTAGCGCGCGACCTCGATCGCGCCGACAGCTGCAGCCAGCCGGTCGGCGTCACCCTTGCGCTCAAAGGCGCAATGGATGGCCGGCCCGCATTCGTCATCGACCGTTCGCACCGAATAGTGACCCTGTGGCGGAAACGTGACGATCAGGTCGTGCAGCACGCGCGCCGTCTCGACGATCGGCGCTCCGCCGTCGTCGGCCTGGCCCAGCACAAGATACGGGCTGATCTCCTCGAGGGTGCTGCTATTGGACATGGGCGATCAACGAGGTTGGCGCTCCAATAGTTGCGTCCATCTTGTGACGCGCCCTTTTCCGGCAACCATTCCCGGTATCCGGCGTTGATTGACCAGCACGGACTGAGCCGCGGATGTACCGGCGAGTTCGTAAGGCCCGCCCGGCATCGCTGGAGCGGGTCTTTCGCGTTGCTCGCGCGACATACCGCGTCGCATCGTCTATGACTCCGGCACCCGCTTCAGCCCCGGAGTCTCGCTTGTCTACTTCCCTCATGCGCTCGGCGTCAGTGATCCTTCTCCTTTTGTCAGCCCTGCCCGCCGCCGCCCAGGACACGGTCACGGTCGCCGGCCAAAAGAAGCGGGCCTTCGGCACGCCGATCGAATTCCAGAATGGCGACGTGTCCTGCGGCGTCACCCTGAAGGACGACCGCGGCGCCACCTTCTACGAGTCCGCGGACTTCGAGCTCTGTGCCCAGGAGAAGGCCCTCAAGGGCAAGCGTCTGGCCCTGACCTACAAGACGGCGCGCGTGATGGCGGCGTCCTGCCAGGGGGACCCCGACTGCAAGAAGAGCGATACCGTCGTCCTGATCGTCTCCGCCAAGCCCGCCCCCCTCGCCGCGACCGCGCCCGCTGCGCCTTCCGCTCCTCCTCCGGCCGCCGCCAAAGTCGGTCAGGCCTCGTTCTGCACGCCTGCGGAGATGGTCGTTTTCTCCTGCCGCACCAGCCCCACCAAGCTGGTATCGGTCTGCGCCTCGAAGGACGCGGCTCCCACCCGGGGCTACCTGCAGTACCGCACTGGCAAGCCCGATTCGAACGAGCCGCTCGACCTGACGCTTCCGGCTGCCCAGATGCCGCCGCCCCAGGCGGCCAGCGGCGAATCCGTTCCCTTCGCCGGCGGAGGTGGCGCGTGGCTGCGCGTCGCTACGAAGAGCAACAACATCGCGTTCACGGTCTACACCGGCATCGGCAACTGGGGGCCGCGGGGCGAGGTCCAGGAGAAGGCTGGCTTGGCCGTCGAACGCGACGGCAAGCGAATCGCGACCCTGAAGTGCATCGGCAAACCAATCAGCCTGCTGGGCCCCGACTGGTTCGGGAAGGCCGGCATCAAGTCCAACAACCTGGACTTCGACTTCCCCGATTGATTCCCCCGCGTCAGAAGAGACCCGCCATGTCACGCCCGCTCCGCATCCTCGCCGCCGCGGCCCTGACGCTCATGCTATCGGCGCTGGCCGGAGTGCGGGCCCAGGAACCGTGGCGGGCCTACGAAGGACTCGACGCGATCGAGATTCCCTTCGCCAACGGCCCCATCTCGATGTCGCACGTGCCGCAGGTCTGGCTCAGCCTCAACGGCAGCAAGCCGCGCTGGTTCGGCATGGACACCGGCTCGACCGGCATCGTCGTATCGGCCGAGCACTTCACGCCCGGCCCGAAAGATGTTTCGCAGGGACCGGGACGCCTCGTCTACAACAGCAGCGGTCGCGTGCTGACCGGCGAGCACTGGATGACCGACGTCGTGATCCGCCGCGACGCCCACACCCCCGTCGCGACCGCGCGCGTGCAGGTGCTGCGCGTGACCGAGATCACCTGCCTCGAGCATGCCCGCGACTGCCGGCCGGAATCCGAGCCGCGCAACGTCGGCTTCATGGGGATCGGCTTCGACCGTGGTGCGGCGCAGGCGACTGCCGGCGACGCTTCGCCCAAGAATCCCTTCGTGAGCCTGGTGTCGCTCGCCTCCGGACGACCGGTGAGTTCGGTGCGGCCGGGCTATGTCATCACCCGTACTGGCGTGCATCTCGGCATGACTCCGACCCTCACTCGCCACATGGCGTTCGTGAAGCTGACGCCGAAGGCGCATCCGCCGGGCGTACCCGACTGGAACGGCGCGCCCATGACCGTGTCGGTCAATGGCGTCACCGGCCGCGGAACGATGCTGATGGATACAGGCATCGACTACATGTTCCTCTCGCCACCCCCCGGCACGGGCCTGCACCGCGGCCGCCGCGCGCCCGAAGGCACCCGCATCGAACTGTTCATGCCCGATCGCCAGCGTCCGCAGCCCGCCTTCTACGAGTTCCGCACCGGGCGTCGCGGCAACCCTCTCCATCCCGAACGGGTCGAGGTGGTTCACGACGCCAATGTCTTCGTGAACACCGGACGCATGTTTCTCGAAGGCTTCGACTATCTCTACGACGCCGCCGGCGGCTATGTCGGCTATGGCTGGAACGGCCGGGTCAGCCATGAGTATGGCGGCGTGACCCCGGGCTCCTCCGGACCGCGCGAATAAAGTCGTCCCCTTGTGTCGGCACGGGTCGGCGTCGTCCGTCCTCGGGACAGACCGACCTCACAAGGAGCCTGCAATGACGACCAGCCCCTCCACCGATCGCGAACTCGTGCTGACGCGCCTGATCGATGCGCGGCGCGAGGCGCTCTATCGCTGCTGGACCGAACCGGCGCTGATGAAACAGTGGTTCGCGCCCAAGCCCTACGAGACGCCGGTCGTCGAGGTGGATGTCAGGCCCGGCGGCGCGAACCTGATCGTGATGCGCGGCCCCGATGGGGAGGACTTGCCGAACCGCGGCATCTACCTTGAAGTCGTCCCGAACGAGCGGCTGGTCTTCACCGATGCCTTCACCGAGGCGTGGCAGCCTTCGGCAAAGCCGTTCATGACGGTGATCCTCACCTTCGAGCCGCAGGGAGACAAGACGCTCTACACCGCGCGGGTCCGCCACTGGACGGTCGAGGATCGCGAGGCCCACGAGAAGATGGGCTTCCACCAGGGCTGGGGCATTTGCGCCGACCAGCTCGCCGCACTGGCCGCGACGCTCTGATCTCCCGGGAAACTACCCGGCGAACGCGATAGGCTGTCCCTTTCAGCATGACAGGGGGACAGCCGCCATGCCCGCTCACGACCTCGCCGCTCTCTGGGAAGCCCATTGCCGCCATGAATTCGAGACCCGCGACGTGGATGCCACAATGGCCACGATGGTTGCGACGCCATACGTGAACCATGTTCCGACCATGACCGGCGGCGTGGGCCACGATCAGCTCAAGCGCTTCTACAAGTACCATTTCATCGGCAACAATCCCCCTGATACGGCCCTCGTCCCGGTGAGCCGCACGATCGGCGCCGACCAGATCGTCGACGAAATGGTGTTCAGCTTCACCCATACAAGCGAAGTCGACTGGATGCTGCCGGGTGTCGCACCGACCGGGCGCAAGGTCGAAATTCCGCTGGTCGCCATCGTCCGGTTCGTCGATGGCAAGGTGGCTCACGAGCACATCTACTGGGACCAGGCGTCGGTCCTCGTGCAGGCCGGCCTGCTAGACCCGAAAGGCCTGCCGGTCGCCGGCGCCGAAACAACGCGAAAGGTCAGGGACCGTACCCAGCCGAGCAACGGCTTGATGGCCCGCTGGGCCGCCAGCGAAGGCAAGCCGATCTAGCGTCTTTCCGCTGCAGATAGATCAAGCACCTGCCTCATCCTGAGGAGGCCTGAAGGGCCGTCTCGAAGGATGGGCAACAAACGCGGTGCTCGTGCCCATGCTTCGAGACGCGCTCCTGCGGAGCGCTCCTCAGCATGAGGTTGGTGTTGGTGATTCTATCGGTTTCGCAAAGACGCTAGCTTTTGGCGCGGCCATGCAACGCGCGCTTCCTCCAGCGGTTGACCGCCGATCATTCCTGGGAGGATCGGATGTTTGGAAAAGCCTTGATCGCCGCTCTGGCCTTGGCCGTCACGGCCGGAGCCGTCCACGCGCAATCGTCGGGAGGTGGATCCAGCAGCGGCGGCGCATCGACGTCACCGGCGCCGGCCGGCACATCGCCGACCGTTCCGCCACCGCCATCGTCGCCGCTTCCGGGCGGTTCGACGATCACCCCCGCACCGGGCGCTCCCAGCGCGGGACAACCGGGTGTCGGCTCCGACACGACCCGACAGGCACCCCCTGCCGGCACGCGTTGATCGACTGACCTAGTCGACCGTCATGTTGGCTTCGCGAACGATCGCCTCGTAGCGCTTGCGCTCGGCGGCGATGAATTCGGCGAACTGCGCGGGTGCGCCGGCGACCATGTCGCCGCCCTGGCCTGCGACGATCGACTTGGTACCTTCGCCGGCGCAGGCCTTTACCGTCTCGTCCGCGATCTTCTTCACCAGGTCCGGTGGCATGCCCTTGGGGCCGAGCAGCCCGTACCAGGCGACCGATTCGTAGCCGGGCACACCGGCCTCGGCGACGGTCGGCAGCTCCGGATAGTACTGGCTGCGCTTGGCCGAGCTGACCGCCAGCGCGCGCATCTTGCCGGTGGTGATCAGGTCCTTCGAATTGGGCTGCGTGATCATCATGTTGACGTTGCCGGCCATCAGGTCGAGCTGGGCGGGATTGCCGCCCTTGTAGGCGACATGGGTCAGGTTGAGCTTCGCCATGTGGGCGAACAGCGCGCCAGCCAGGTGCTGGGACGAGCCGTTGCCGCCCGAGGCATAGGTGAGCGGCGGCGAGGCGGTCTTCGCCAGCTGAATGAGCTCGGGCAGCGTGTTGGCCTTGACCGACGGATGCACCAGCACGAGCTGCGGAAACGTCGCGAGCAGGCTGATCGGCGTGAAGTCGTTCACGCCATCGTAGGGCAGCTTCTTGTAGATCAGCGGATTGATGGCGTGGCCCATCGCCACGACGGTGAGCGTGTAGCCGTCGCCCGGCGCCTTGGCGACGATCTCGCCCGCAACGACGCCGTTGGCGCCCGCGCGGTTGTCGGCCACGACGGGCTGGCCCCAGGCCTGCGCGAAATGCTGGCCGACGGCGCGCGCCATCAGGTCGGTCGTGCCGCCCGCGGCGAACGGGATCACCATCCGGATCTGCTTGTCGGGATAGGCGCCCTGGGCACGCACGATGGCGGGTGCGACGGACGGGGCGATTGCGAGGGCGGCGGCGCCGCGCAGGAAGGAAGAACGCTTCATTGAAGGTAATATCCCGACGGAGTGCCTTTGACGGTGGTGCGCTCGAGGTGGCGGATCTCGCCTTCCGGGTAGTCGCCGAGCGCGATGTGCATGGTGCAGCGATTGTCCCAGAGGATGATGTCGTCCTGCTGCCACTGGTGGCGATAGACGAACTGCGGCCGCGTGGCATGGCGAACCAGGTAGTCGATCAGCGGCCGGCTCTCTTCCGGCGTCATGTCGACGAAGCACGAGACCTTCTCGCCGATGTAGAGCGCCTTGCGGCCGGTCTCGGGATGCACCCGGACGACCGGCTGGGCGATCGGCGGATTGATCTTCTTCTGCTCCTTCTCGCGGTCGGAGTTGGGGTCGTCGACCTTGCGGCCACCGGTGTGGATTCCGTGCAGCCCCTCGACGATCTTCTTCATGCCCTCCGACAGCGTGTCGTAGGCCAGGTACATGTTGGTGAACATCGTGTCGCCGCCGACCGGCGGGATGGTGATGCCGCGCAGCAGCGAGCCCAGAGACGGCACCGGCGTGAACGACATGTCCGAGTGCCACTGCTGGCCGGTGTACTTCGAAGCCGACTGCTTGCCGTCCTTCTCGGGGATGTTGGTCACCAGCAGCAGCTCTGGATAGTCGGGATGGCGGTCGCGCGGCAACGAATCGTGATTGTCGAGCTCGCCGAAGCGGCGGCTGAAGGCGATGTGCTGCTCGCGGGTGATCTTCTGGTTGCGGAACAGCAGAATGCCCTTCTCGAGGAAGGTCCGGTGGATCTGATCGAACTCGGAATTGCTGAGCGGCCGGGCCAGATCGACGCCCCTCACCTCGGCGCCGAGGGCATGGGAAAGGGGCCTGACGGAAAGCGGCATTGGGGCGGGTCCTCACCACGAATGACTTTTCCCGACGGTGCGCCTCATGCGGCTTCGTCGTCAAGAAATCCGCCCGCGGCCTGCGGAACAAGCCGCGCAAAACACGCTATAGAGGACGGAGATGATCCAGCTCCTCCACAAGACCGTCATGGGAACGCTGCGGCGCCTGCCGCTGCCGGCCGCCCGGCTGGGCTTCCGCGCCTACAACAAGGCCCTGCGCATCCTCGGCCCCGAGCATCTGGCGACGACCTATTTCGGTGCCCGCGTGCACTGCAATCCGCAGGACCTGATCCAGCGCATGGTCCTCTATTTCGGCGTGTGGGAACCCGACGTCTCGCGGGTCATCGAGCAGAATCTTTCGGCCGGCGACGTCTTCGTCGATGTCGGCGCGAACATCGGCTACGACACGCTCCTCGCCTCCTCCCGCGTCGGAGCCACGGGCAAGGTCGTTTCGATCGAGGCCTCGCCGCGTACCTTCGCGCTCCTGCAACGTAATCTCGCAGCCAATCTCACGTCGTCCAACGTGCGCGCCGTAAATGCCGCCGTGTCCGACAGGCCCGGCACGCTCGACCTCTACGAGATCAACGAGGGCAATATCGGTGCCGCCACCACGCTCGCCTCACGCGGCGGGACGCTGATGGCGTCGGTCGAGGCGCTGCCGCTCGCGGAGATCCTGAAACCCGACGAACTGGCGCGTCTGCGTCTCATCAAGATGGACGTGGAAGGGGCGGAACCGCCGATCCTCCGCCACCTGCTCGAACAACTGTCGCGCTATCCCGCGACGATGGACATCGTGGTGGAGGCGAGCCCCGACGACGATTTCGAGGCCTGGCGCGACGTCTTCGACCGGATGCGCGCCGCGGGCTTCGCCGCCTGGGCCATCGAGAACGACTACGAACTCGAATGGTACCTGCGCTGGCGCCGGCCCGCGAAGCTGCAGCGCGTCGAGGCCATGCCCACCCGTCAGCAGGACCTTCTGTTCACCCGGCGCTCCTGAGCCGATTGCATCAGCTGCCGCCGCAGCGCGATGCCGTCACTTCGCAGGTGGAGCCGGCCGGGCCCTGCTGACAGAATCGCAAGGCATTCGCCCTGGCCGTATTGGCATCGTTGCCCGAGCCGAAGCCCGGCCCTTTCTGCGTACCCTGCGCAATCGCAATACAGCGGGCGAGGGTGACGTTGCCTGCCTTGCAGCCGGGCTTGGCGCAGCGCGACAAGGCCTCGTTGATCGTGACCTGCCGGTCTGTCCGGCCCCAGCCCAGCCCCCAGGCGCCGGTCGAGGGATCGTAGGCATAGGTCACCCAGTATTGCGGCGCCTGATTCTGGGCATGGGCGGACCCGAAGCCGACGATCAACGCGCCGAACAAGGCGGCAAGGGCAGACAAGCGAAACATCGATCCTCCAGTCTCAGATGCGGGTTGCGACCCAGGTTCCCACCCAGTCACAGCTTTTACCCCTCCCCCGTGCTGCAACGATTGACGTTTTCAGGTCGTTGGAACGTCACAAGCCTACCACCGGATTTCATTCCTTAGGAGTGTGGCAATGAGACGGGATCGAAATTGGCGACGCACCGGCGCTGCCCTGTGCGCCTCAGCCCTTGTCGTCCTGACGACCCATTCGGCCCTTGAGGCCCGCGAGAGCGATCAACAAGCTGCCTTGGCGGCTTCATCTCCCGTTCCCCTCTGCGTCGACGAGGACGGCGCCTCTCCGGCGACGCGCATTGTCGCCTGCACTATCGCGATCGACGCCAAGAACCTGAAAGGCCGAGAGCTGGCGGCCGCCCACCTGAACCGCGGCCAGGCCTATCGCGCGGTCGGAGACCAGGCGCGGGCCGCCGCCGACTACAGTGCGGCGATCAAGCTCTTCGACGACTCCACGAACACGGCATCGCTCGATGCGAGCCAGTTCCTGCAGCGCGGCATCGCGCACCACGCCCTCGACGACGTCGAACGCGCGCTCTCCGACTATGACGAGGCGATCCGGCTGGACACCGGTAACGCCCTCGCCCATGTCGACCGCGGCATCCTCATGGCGACCCGCAAGGCCGACATGCGCCGCGCCATCGGAGACTTCGATCGCGCGCTGGCTCTCGTCCCGGACAATGTCGACACGCTGGTTCTGCGAGCCAATGCCTACACCTCCGTGGGCGAACATGCGCGCGCGCTGGCGGATCTCAACCGTGCCATCCAACTCGCGCCCGACAATCCTCGTGCCTTCATGGTGCGTGGCCTCGTCAATGCCCGGCTGGGGGACATGCAACTCGCCTTCACGGACTACAACATGGCCCTGTCCATCGATCCGAAGTATGTCGATGCGCTGGTCAACCGCGCGGCAATCTTTTCCATGCGCGGAAACATCGACAAGGCGATTGCCGATCTCGATCAGGCGCTCGAACTGAAGCCTGATAATGCGCTGGCGAGCTACAATCGCGGCTATGCGAACTTTGCGCGAGAAGACTACGAGAAGGCCATCGCGGACTACACAAACGCCATCAAGACCGATCGCCGGATGGCCTGGGCCTACAACAATCGCTGCCTGACCCGGATGGTCGCGGGCCACGACCTGGCAGAGGCGCTGTCGGATTGCGACGAGGCGCTGAAGCTGCAGCCCGACAACGTGCAGACGCGCGAAACGAGGGGCTTCATTTTCCTCAAGCTCGGGGAGAAGGACATCGCGCTCCGCGAGTACGACGCCGCCCTGCGCAGCGACCCGGATCGTCCTCTTGCACTTTATGGCCGAGGCCTTGCGCGCGTCGCCAAGGGCGACGTGAAAAACGGCGAGACCGACAAGGCAGCCGCCCGTGCGCTGATGCCTGGCGTCGAACGTCAGTTCACCAGCTACGGCATCAACTAGTCATCGCCAGAGCTTCCTCATGGGCCCGTCCACGCCGTGGACGGGATCCTTCTCCGGCAGCGGTACCCTGGCGACCTCGCGAAGCGCCGTGCCCAAATCCACCTCGCCCGGCCGCTTCTGATCGAAGCGGCCGTTGAGCGGATAGGCACCGACGACAAGCAGGTCGTGGGTCTCCTGCAGGCGCTCGTGTCCGACTCCCGCGGGAAGTACCACCACGTCTCCTGCCTCTACCTGGAGGGCACGCCCCTTGCCTCCCCCAAACTTCACGATGGCATGGCCGGCGGCGATGCCCAGAACCTCATGGGTCGAGGTATGGAAGTGCAGGAAGGAATGAATGCCGTTGCGCCACCCGTCTCCCCATCCATTCGCGGCGAACATGGTCTCGAACCGGCGCGCTACGTCAGCCGAGGCGTCGATCGGAACGGCATGGCGATAGACGAGCAGCGGCAACACCGGATTGTTCGGCGTCTGACCGTCACTCTCGAAAAAATACGCTTCAGGTTGCGAGCCGTTCATGCGGGGACTCCATACCGGCTCGTGCTGTCTGGCAAGATCCGCCAAAAAGAAAGCCCCGCCGCCATTTCAGGCGCGGGGCCGGGTCGGGATCGCAATCCCGTCTGCCGTCCGGTCACCATTACATCCGTGGCTCACCTCGGCAGACACCTGGCGACCTATCGACCGCCAAGCACTCACAGTAGATAGGAAGCGACTTCCGGATTTCAAGAGCCATTGTCTTCGAAGACGCCTTTTTGAATTGCGAATGGTTCGCGGGTCTGACTAACGTAGGCCTATCTGGGGAGACCACATGAATCAGAGTCGTCGTTCAGTGCGTGCGTTGGCCCACCTCCTCCCCTCCGGGGCACTCGGCCTTTCAGCGGGCCTCGCCGCCGTCGATGCCGTGGCCGGCACGGCGCCTCCCGAGCCGCAAAGCCTTACCGTCGAGAAGCGGCTGCAGTCGCTGCGCACCGACGTCACCGAGGCTCTCACGCAATACCGTGCGGACGGGCAGCCCTTCGTCGCCGTCGACCCGGAACAGCGCCTCGCCTGGTGGGGCAATGGCGGCTGGCGTAACGGTGGCTGGCGCAACGGCGGCTGGGGTAATGGCGGTTGGCACAACGGCTGGCACAACTGGTGACCATGACCGCCACGCCCGAAATCGGCATGGTGGTCGTGCAGCCGACGGCCTTCTGCAACATCGCCTGCACCTACTGTTATCTGCCCGACCGCTCGAACAAGCACGTCATCGCCCAGTCGACGGTGACGCGGCTGTTCGAGCAGATCTTCGCATCGGGCTGGGCCTGTTCCGAAATCACGGTGATCTGGCATGCCGGCGAGCCACTCGTGGTGCCCGTCTCCTTCTATCGCGAGGCCTTCGCGACGATAGAACGGATGCGGCCGACGACGGTCCACGTCAGGCATTCCTTTCAGACCAACGGCACGCTGATCGATGCCGACTGGTGCGCGCTGTTCAAGGACTGGAACGTCGGTGTCGGCGTGAGCCTCGACGGACCGCGCGCGTTGCACGATCTCCATCGCAAGAGCCGCAGCGGCAAGGGCACGTTCGACAAGACGATCGCCGGCATCCGCTGCCTGCGCGATAACGACGTGCCGTTCCACGTGATTTCGGTTCTCTCGCACACCAGCCTCGACCAGCCCGAGGAGCTTCTGGAGTTCTATCTTTCCGAGGGCATCGACCAGATCTGCTTCAATGTCGAGGAATCCGAAGGCGACCATGTGTCGAGCCTGTTCCACGGGCCCGAACTACGCCGGCGGTATGCCGCTTTCCTGCGGACCTTCTGGCACCGCGCCCGCCAGAGCGGCCGTGTCCGCTTCCTGCGCGAGATCGACCTCGCCCTGCCGCGCATGTTCCGGCCCGAAGGCGTGCCCGTGCGCAACATCCAGACCGAGCCGCTGGCCATGCTGAACGTCGACAGCCACGGCAATGTTTCGAGTTTCAGCCCGGAACTGCTGGGACTGAAGAATGCCGACTACGGCGACTACCTGCTGGGCAACATCAACTTCCAGTCCCTCCAGGAGATCCACGACACATGTATCGCCTCTCCGCTGTATCGCGACATCGCGGCGGGCGTGGAGGCCTGCAGGTCCTGCGAGTACTTCTCCGTGTGCGGCGGCGGCGCTCCCGTGAACAAGCTGTTCGAGAACGGCAGCCTGACCGGCACCGTCACATCCTATTGCACCCTCACGCAGATGGTGCCGACTGACCTCATCCTTGAGGCCTACGACCGCCTCGGACGCAGTCCGGCCGCACTCGCGTCCGCCGAAGCTGCCCTTTCCCTTCCCGTCACGGGCGGCTCACCCGCCTCAGAGCCGTCGAGGATTTCATGAAGCGCACGAAGCTCCTGGCCCTCGCCTCCCTGATCGCGGCCGGCTCGATGCTGGGCGGTCTCACCGCCGGCGCCCAGCAGCCGCAGATGGCACCGTCGACCCCGAAGGATGCCGGCCCGACGCCGGGCGGCGGCGCACCCTCGCCCGAAGGCAGCCGCCCCTTCCCGGTCATGTTCGTGACCAGCGTCGAACTCATCCGCTCCGAGCGCTCCGGTGGCATGGACATCATCCGCGCCCGCGGCCTCGTCACCTCCAACGCCTGGGGCGAGCCGCACCTGCTGCCGATCACCCGTGGCCAGGGCATCGACGGCATGCTCGACCTCATCTTCCAGGCCAGCGCCCCCACCGACATGGCACCGCTCGGCCCCTTCATGGTCGTCGAGGCCCTGCTGCCGGTCGCCCACGGCCATCCCTACAAGGGCATCCGCATCCGCTCCGGCTACAACTCCGTCACCCTCAAGACCCTGCCGGGCTTCGCCGAGGTCGCGCCTCCGAAGGAAGACTGCGCCAAGTGCCTCGGCAAGTACTTCCAGGCCAAGGGCGCCGCCGCGCCCGCCGGCCAGGCCGCCGGCAACGTCGTGAAGGAAGAGGATCTCCCCTACCCGCTGCGCATCATCCGTCCCACAGACGGCATCCCCAGCTACGAGTACGAGCCCAACCGCCTCACCCTCGTCCTCTCCGAGGCCGGACAGATCGTCGACGCCGCCTGGGATTGACGGCATCGTAGCGGTTCACTGAAGTTTCCATTGCCAAGCCCGCGCATTCCAAAGCAGGCTTCGGCTCTTCTCCAAGAGGAAGAAAGCATGTCACAGGATCGTCGTACCCTACGGACGCTGGCGCAGCTGCTGCCCTCGGGCGCGCTCGGCCTCTCGGTCGGTCTCGCGGCCGCCGACGCTTCGGCTACCGCCGTCGCGGGTCCCGAAGACTCCACGCGGGGTTCCGTGGCGGAGCGCCTGCAATCGATCCGCACGGATGTCACCAGCGCCATCGAGCAGTATCGCCAGGATGGCGAGCCCTTCGTGGCCATCGACCGTGAGCAGACGCTCGCCTGGTGGGGCAACGGCTGGCACCGTGGCTGGGGCTGGCGCAACGGCGGCTGGGGCAACGGCTGGCATAATGGCGGCTGGCACAATGGCGGCTGGGGTAACGGTGGTTGGGGCAACGGCTGGCACAATGGCTGGCACAACTGGTAGGCCGCTTCGTTCGAACGACTTCAGACTTGTGCCTATCCCGAGCGGCGACGGCGCCGCACAGCCTTCGAGGATGTCATGACCGTCAAGAAACTCTTTGCCCTCGCCTCCCTGATCGCGGCCGGCTCGATGCTGGGCGGTCTCACCGCCGGCGCCCAGCAGCCGCAGATGGCACCGTCGACCCCAAAGGATGCCGGCCCCACGCCGGGCGGCGGCGCGCCCTCGCCCGAAGGCAGCCGACCCTTCCCCGTCATGTTCGTGACCAACGTCGAACTCATCCGCTCCGAGCGCTCCGGTGGCATGGACATCATCCGTGCCCGCGGCCTCGTCACC
>JAKFVZ010000409.1 GCA_021732965.1 Reyranella sp. | reverse complement strand
GGGCGAGGGCGTGACAGGCATCTGCCTCGACACCAACGAGCCCGGCAAGCCGTGGGGCACCTTCTGCGAGAAGCGCGGCGCCTGGCTGAAAGCGACGCTCGACCGGTTGGGCGACAGGCCGGTGATTATCTTCATCCACCACCCGCCCTTCAAGGTGCGACTGAAGCGCATGGACGACATCTCGCTGCTCGACCCGCAGCATTTCATCAAGGCGATCGAGGGCCGGCGGAACATCCGCCACATGTTCTTCGGCCATCTCCACCGGCCGATCGCCGGCGCCTGGCGCGGCATCCCGCTCTCGACCCTGCGCGCCACCAGCCACCAGGTGGCGCTCGACTTCGTCATCGAAGGCCGCATCCCCGGCAGCCACGAACCGCCGGCCTACGGCGTCTGCCTGCTCGAGGAGGACCAGATGATCGTGCACATGCACGACTTCCTGGATCGCACCCACACCTTCCTGCTTTAGGGTCTTTCCGAGTAGCCTGGAATCACACCACTTACCTCATGCTGAGGAGGCCCGAAGGGCCGTATCGAAGCATGGGCACGAGCACCGCGTTTGTTGCCCATCCTTCGAGACGCGCCGCTTCGCGGCGCTCCTCAGGATGAGGCGGGTGTTTGATCCACCTGCATCAGCAAGCTCCTAGCCGCTGCGTCGCTACTTGTAGGACGAGACCTCGATCAGGTTGCCGTCGGGATCGCGGCAATAGACCGAGACGATCGTGCCCATCGCCCCGATCTTCTCGGTGGGCCCCAGTTCGATCTCCACGCCGCAGGCCCGGAAGTGATCGGCCACGGCCTGCGGTGGCGACGGAGTGAGAAAGCAAAGATCGTCGCTGCCAGGCGCCACCGCCCTGCCCGTGAACCACGCTTTCTGCGTAGCCGTCTCGGGCCGCAGGTTGATCTTCTGGCGGCCGAAATGCATCGACGTGACGTGTCGGCCGGGCGCCGGCTCGGTGATCTTGCGCGTCATGCCCAGCACGCGCTCGTACCAGGTGGCGGCGACCTCGACGTCGCGCACATTCATGACGAGATGATCCAGGGCCTCGACGACGACAGTCATTGCACGACCTCAAACTTCGGGCCCCCAGAGTGAACCTGCCCCTCCTTCCCGTCCATCGACTCGCGCGCTAACAGGGATCGATGGAGCAACTTCCCGTCGACGAGGCGTTGCCGCGGCTGCGCGCCGCGCTGGAGACGAACAACGCCGCGGTGCTGGTGGCGCCGCCGGGCGCCGGCAAGACGACACGCGTGCCGCTGGCCCTGCTCGATGCGCCGTGGCTGGCCGGCCGCAGGATCGTGATGCAGGAGCCGCGCCGGCTGGCCGCCCGGGCCGCCGCCCGGCGCATGGCGGCGTCGCTCGGCGAGGCTGTCGGAGAGACCGTGGGCTATCGCGTGCGTTTCGACAGCAAGATCGGACCGAAGACCCGCATCGAGGTCGTGACGGACGGTCTGTTCCTGCGCCTGCTCCAGGACGACCCATCGCTCGAGTCCGTCGGCTGCGTGATCTTCGACGAGCTTCACGAGCGCGGGCTGGAGACCGATCTCTCTTTCGCCCTCGTGCGCGAAGCACAGACCGCCCTGCGCGAGGACCTGCGCGTCGTGGCGATGTCGGCGACGCTCGATCCCGGTCCGGTGTCGGTGCGACTGGGCGGCGCCGCAGTGATCGAGAGTGCGGGCCGCATGTTCCCGGTCGACACGCGCTACCTCGACCGCGAGTCCGCCGGTCGCATCGAGGATGGCGTGGCCGCCACCGTGCGCCGGGCGCTGGCCGAGGAGACCGGCAGCGCGCTGGTCTTCCTGCCCGGCGTCGGCGAGATCCGCCGGGTGGAGGAACGTCTGCAAGGTATCGGTGCCGATATCGACGTGGCGCCGCTCTACGGCGACCTCTCGCCCGCCGACCAGGACCGCGCGATTGCACCCTCGCCGCCCGGCCGGCGCAAGGTCGTGCTGGCGACGTCGATCGCGGAGACCAGCCTCACCATCGAGGGCGTGCGCCTCGTCATCGACAGCGGCCAGATGCGCGTTCCGAAATTCTCGCCGCGCTCGGGCATGACGCACCTCGAAACCGTGCGGGTGAGCCAGGCCTCGGCCGACCAGCGGCGCGGTCGTGCCGGCCGTCTCGAGCCGGGCATCTGCTACCGGCTGTGGACGGAGGAATCGCACCGCGGCCTGCTTCCCTTCACACCGCCCGAAATCCTCGACGCCGACCTGGCGCCGCTCGCCCTCGAGCTTGCCGCCTGGGGGACGAGCGATGCCGCGAGCCTGCCCTGGCTGACCCCGCCGCCCGCTGCGTCGCTTGCCACGGCGCGCGCGCTGCTGGCCGATCTCGGCGCGATCGATGGCGGCGGCGCCATCACGGCGCATGGGCGCGCCATGGTGCGGCTCGGCCAGCATCCGCGCATCGCGCATCTGGTGCTGAAGGGACGCGCGCTGGGGCAAGGCCGGATCGCCGCGCTGCTGGCCGCCATCCTGGGCGAGCGCGATTTCCTGCGCCTGCCGCCGGGCCAGCGCGACGCCGACCTCCGACACCGGGTCGACATTGCGCTCGGCGGCCGTCGAGACGGCACGCTGCGCCTGATCCAGGAAGCCGCCCGTCGCCTGATGCCACGCAACGCGGCCGACGAGCGGCCAGACCTTGCCATGACCGGGCCGCTGCTGGCGCTGGCCTATCCCGACCGCATCGGCCGGCGCCGTCCTGGCACCAACGGGCGGTACCTCCTCTCTGGCGGGCGCGGCGCGGTGTTGCCCGAGGGTGACCCGTTGGCCAACGAGGAGTTCCTCGTCGTCGCCGATCTCGACGGCTCGGCCCAGGAATCGCGGATCTTCCTCGCTGCCCCGATCACGGTGGCGGATATCGAGGACCTCTACGCTGATCGCATCCTCGACGACCAGCTCGTCCAATGGAGCGCCCGCGACGGCGCGGTCCTGGCGCGGCGACGCCGTCGGCTGGGCGCGCTGGCGCTGGAAGACAAGCCGCTGGCCCGGCCGGATGCCGACAAGATGCAGGCCGCGATGCTCGATGGCGTGCGCCAGCTCGGGCTCGGCGCCTTGCCGTGGAGCGACGACCTGAGGCGCTGGCGCGAACGCATCGGCTTCCTTCGCCGGCACGCCGGCGAGGATTGGCCGGACCTTTCGGATGCCGCCCTCCTCTCGTCGCTCCCGGAGTGGCTCGGCCTCCATCTCGACGGTGTGTCGCGGAAGGATCATCTGTCACGCATCGACCTCGGTGCCGCCCTGAAGACCCTCGTCTCCTGGGAGAAGCAGCGCGAGGTCGACCGCCTTGTGCCCACGCATGTCGAGGTGCCGAGCGGATCGAGGATCGCGATCGACTACACCAATCCGGACGAGCCGACCCTTTCGGTACGCCTGCAGGAAATGTTCGGCCTCACCGAAACGCCGCGCATCGCCGGCGGAAAGGTCCCGCTCACCATCCATCTTCTCTCGCCCGCCCGTCGACCCGTGCAGGTGACGCGCGACCTCGCGAGCTTCTGGGCAACCGGCTACAAGGCGGTGAAGTCCGAACTGAAGGGCCGATACCCCCGGCACTACTGGCCGGACGACCCGCTGGTGGCCGAGCCCACGGCGCGCGCGCGACCGCGCCCCCGATGAGCCGCCGCTGCATAGCCGCGCTTTCGGCGTTCCTCACGGTCCTCGCGTTCACGGCGCCGGCGACGGCACAGGCGCTGGAGGACTGCGGCCGTTACGCACCGAGCACGCTCGAAGCCTGGATTTCGTCCTCGGATCTGAAGCTTGCCGCCTACGGCTACACCTGCCGCATGATCAACATCGACGCGACGCTCAGCCAGGCCATGCGCGAAGGCGTGCAGGCCAGCGATAGCATGACCTGGATGGAGACCTATCGCCGGACGCTCGAGCGGGTGCGCGAGGCCAGCGCCCTCAACCGCCGCTGGGCCGGCCCCGAGGCCACGCGCAACCTCGCCGTCCTCACGCGTCTCGAAGTGAAGTATCGGCGACTGACCACCCCTTAGGATCCTGTCGTCCTGAGCGCAGCGAAGGACCTGACGGAGCGAGCGAAGGACTCCCTGGCCAGCGCAAGATCCTTCGCTGCGCTCAGGATGACAGGGGGTCGCTCAAAGCCGCGTCGCCTCGTCGATCAGGTCTTGCGCGGCAATGTCCAGAAGTTCGTCCTCGGCGGTCCCGCCTAAAACGCTTTCGCGACCGATCTCCAGCAGCACCGGCACGGCAAGCGGCGAGATGCGGTCGAGGCGGCGATAGACGATTCGGCCCTTGGCCCGCTTCAGCAGGTCGCCGAGGCGCTTGAGGTCGGCGAGCTGCCAGGCGGCGTCCTGACGGGTGGCGCGCAGCAGGATGTGGCCGGGCTCGTGCTGGCGCAGCGTGTCGTAGATCAGGTCCGAACTGAAGGTGACCTGACGGCGCGACTTCTCCTCGCCCGGGAATCGTCTCTCGATCAGGCCGGCGATCACCGCCACGTTGCGGAACGAGCGCCGCAACATGCTCGATTCGTCCATCCACGCTTCGAGATCGTCGCCCAGCATGTCCTCGTCGAACAGCTCCTCGATCTGCTTCGGCGACGCCGGCCGCAAACCCCAGAGACCCAGCACATAGTCGGTGGCCACGAAGCCCAGCGGCCGCAGGCCCATGCGCTCCATGCGCCGCGTCAGCAGCATGCCCAAGGTCTGGTGCGCGTTGCGGCCCTCGAAGCAATAGGCGACCAGGAACTGCTTGCCGCCACGCGGGAAGCCCTCGACCAGCAGCTTGTCGGCCGGCGGCAGCATCGAGCGGAAGACTTGGATGCGCAGCCATTCCTGCACTTCCGCCGGCAGCTTGGGATGCTTCAACGGATCCTGCAGGATGCCGCGCACTCTCGCGGCCAGGAAGGTCGACAGCGGCAGCCGCCCACCGCCATAGGCCGGCACCTTGGGATCGCCGCCGGTCGCAGGCGAACAGATCGCCGCCAGCTCCTTCACGCCTTCGAAGCGCAGCAGGCGGCCGGCAAAGACGAACGTGTCGCCCGGCACCAGCCCCTGCACGAAGCCCTCCTCGACCTCCCCCAGCACCGGTCCGCGCCGCAGCCGCACCTTCATCAGGGGCAGTTCGACGATGGTGCCGACGTTCATGCGGAACTGCTTGGCCACCAGCGGCGAGGCCAGCATCCAGCGGCCGTCGGGCAGCTGCTTCAAGCGATGCCAGCGATCGTAGGCCGCGAGCGCGTAGCCGCCGGTTGCCACGAAGTCGAACGTGTCGTCGAAATCCTGGCGCGGCAGGTCGCGATAGGGCTGCGCGCGCCGGACTTCGGCAAAGAAGGCCTCGCGGTCGATTGGTTGGGCACACGCGGTGCCCACGATGTGCTGGGCCAGCACGTCGAGACAGGGTGGCCGCGGCGGATCGCCGTCGAGTTCACGCGCCTCGACGGCCTCCAGCGCGGCCAGAGATTCCAGCACCTCGAACCGGTTGGCCGGCGCGATCATGGCGCGACTGGGCTCGTCGAGCCGGTGGTTGGCGCGGCCGATCCGCTGCATCAGGCGGCTGACGCCCTTGGGTGCGCCCATCTGGATCACCAGGTCGACGTCTCCCCAGTCGATGCCGAGATCGAGCGACGAGGTCGCAACCACCGCGCGCAGCCTGCCGGCCGCCATCGCCGCCTCGACCTTGCGGCGTTGCTCGACGGCGAGCGAGCCGTGATGCAGTCCGATCGACAGGTTCTCGTCGTTGATGCGCCACAGCGCGTCGAAGGCCAGCTCCGCCTGCGCGCGCGTGTTCACGAAGATGATCGACGTCTTGTGCTGCCGGATGATGTTGTAGATCTCCGGCACGGCGTGGCGGCCCATGTGGCCGCCCCACGGGATGCGCTCCTGCGCGTCGATGATCGACACGACCGGCGGCGCGCCGGGCTCGCCCACCACGATCTCCACCCCTTCGTCGCGCAGATTGAGAAACTCCGCGAGGGCCGGCGGATGGGCGACGGTGGCCGAGAGGCCGACGAAGCGCGCCTGCGGGGCCAGCGTCGCCAGCCGCGACAGGCAGAGCGCCAGATGGTGCCCGCGCTTGCTGGTGGCGAAGGCATGCAGCTCGTCGATGATCACGCACTTCAGGCTGGCGAAGAACTTCGCCGCATCGAGATAGGACAGCAGCAGCGCCAGCGATTCCGGCGTCGTCATCAAGAGGTCGGGCGGCCGCTCGCGCTGGCGCAGACGTCGGCTCTGCGGCGTGTCGCCGGTCCGGCTCTCGGCGCGCACCGGCAACTGCATCTCCGCCATCGGCTGTTCGAGATTGCGACGGATGTCGGTCGCCAGCGCCTTCAGCGGCGAGATGTAGAGCGTGTGCAGCTCGCCCTGCCCCTTCTTGTAGGCAAGGTCGTTACCGGCCTGCCGCCGCTCCGTGAGTTCGATCAGTGACGGAAGAAATCCGGCCAGCGTCTTGCCGCCGCCGGTCGGCGCGATCAGCAGCGCGCTCTTGCCCCGCCGCGCGAGATCGACGAGCGCGAGCTGATGCGGTCGCGGCGCCCATCCACGACTCTCGAACCAGCGTGCAAACAGATCGGGAAGAATTGTGTGAGCTGTCATGCGCTGTTTGATGGACTGTAGGCCAATGGTCGGACGGCAGTCAGCCTTCGACAGCTCGCTCAAATTCTTTGAGCTTGGAGCAAATTCCTTGGAGAAATTCTTCTGCAATAGTCTCAGGTGAACAAAGCCGACCGATATCCTCGTCAAAGAACTTGCCGTCTTCTTCTACGAGAGTGCGCTGCAGATGAACTCGACTCTTCCCTGTAGTTTTGATCTCCAACCCACGCTCGCCGACGGCAACAGAAGCTCCGCCACGTTCCGCAGTCATCTTGATCGGACCACCGACGAATACAGCACGATAATCCTTATCCGGGGGGATCAATCCAAACCGATGGAAATCGTGAATGCGCATGTGTTCAATAAGCTTGTAGTGCGGCAGATCTACCAGCGTCATTTCATACTTGTCGCGATCTGCTTTGACGTTGCCGGACTTGCAACCGGCCACCTCCTGCTTCTCGGCAGCCTCCAACATAACTTCGACAATGGCACGACACGCTGAGATTGCTGCGATCCGTAGCCGATAGGCGTCATTCTCGTTTTGTTGCTGAGTTGCGAGCCGTAGAAAGAGCCGAGCCCGCATGCAGTGCTCTTTGGCTCCGGCCACACGCACTTTTCTGGATGCAAAGTGAGGCATCATTTCGATTTCCGATGGAACTTCGTCTGTCTGTCACATCTCTTCATGACGTTCCGAGGGAGTTTGGATAGGCAGTACTCGGAGTATCTTAGCGGATCAACGACAGCTAGCTATGGCGGCCGGAATCCCCATATCTGTTGGGTAGGATGCATCAGGAGCCATGGCAATCAGTACGGCAACCGAAACCCTGAATCCCCGTACGTGGCTCTACCCGACGCCGCGCGGCCTCTATTGCGAACCGGGCGATTTCTACATTGATCCGGCCTTCGCGGTGCCGCGCGCGGTGATCACGCACGGGCATGGCGACCATGCGCGGCCGGGGCATCGCAAGGCGCTGGCGACGCCCGAGACGCTGGCGATCATGCGCACCCGCTTCCAGGACATGCCCGACACCGAGCAGCAGGCGTTGAAATACGGCGAGAGCGTAAAGATTGGCGAGGTCGAGGTCGGCTTCGCACCGGCCGGTCACATCCTCGGTTCGGCGCAGGCAGTGCTGGCATACAAGGGCCAGCGCATCGTCGTTTCGGGCGACTACAAGCGCCGGCCCGATCCGACCTGCCCGCCGTTCGAGCCCGTACCGTGCGACGTGTTCATCACCGAGGCGACCTTCGCGCTGCCGGTGTTCCATCATCCCTCCGATGCCGGCGAGATCGGCAAGCTGCTGCGCTCCGTCGCCACCTTTCCCGAGCGCACTCATCTGGTCGGCGTCTACGCGCTCGGCAAGTGCCAGAGGGTCATCCGCCTGCTGCGCGAGGCGGGCTACGACAAGCGCATCTGGCTGCATGGCGGCCTCATGTCCCTGTGCAGGCTCTACCAGGAGCATGGCGTCGATCTCGGCGACGTCGCGCCCGTCTCCGAGGCGATCCTCGAAACCTTCAAGGGCGCCATCGTGCTCTGCCCACCCTCGGCCATCGCCGACCGCTGGTCGCGGCGCTTCGCCGAACCGATCGCCGCGGTGTGCTCGGGCTGGATGAACGTGCGCGCGCGAGCCCGGCAACGGGGCGCCGAACTGCCGTTGATCATTTCCGATCATGCCGACTGGCCCGAACTCACGCAGACCCTGAAGGACGTCGGCGCGCCCAAGGTCTGGGTGACGCACGGCCGCGAGGAGGCGCTGGTCCACTATGCGCGCGGGATCGGCATCGATGCCGAGGCGCTGCACCTAGCCGGCCGCGAGGAAGAGGATTCCTGATCCGTGCAGGCCTTCGCGCGCCTTCTCGACTCCCTCTCCTTCCAGCCGGCCCGCAACGCCAAGCTGCGGCTGATCGAGACCTATCTGCGCGAGACGCCGGATCCCGATCGCGGCTGGGCGTTGGCGGCGTTGACCGGCGGCCTCGATTTTTCGTCGGCCAAGCCCGCGCTGCTGCGCGGCTTCGGCCAGGAGAAGATTGGCGCGGAGCTGTTCGCCCTCTCCTACGACTATGTCGGTGATCTGGCCGAGACGCTGGCGCTGATCTGGGAAACCGATCCCGCCGCCGGGCCGCCGCCGACTCTGGGCGAGGTCGTCGAAACGCTGCAGCGCGCCACGCGGACGCAGACGCCGGCGATCCTGAAGCGCTGGCTCGACGCGCTCGATTCGACGGGCCGCTGGGCGCTGCTGAAACTTCTGACCGGCGCCCTGCGCGTCGGCGTCTCGGCGCGGCTGGCCAAGCAGGCGGTCGCCAACATCGGCGAGCAGCCGGTCGATGCCGTCGAAGAGGTCTGGCACGGGCTCGACGCGCCCTACCGGCCGCTGTTCGACTGGCTGCTGAACGGCGCGCCGCGGCCACAGAGCAACGCCGGTGCGGCCTTCCTGCCGGCCATGCTGGCCAACCCGATCGACCGGGCCGAACTCGACGCGCTCGATCCCGCGCATTTCCGCGCCGAATGGAAATGGGACGGAATCCGCGTGCAGGTCGCCGCCTCGGGCGGGCTGAAGCGGCTCTACAGCCGCGCCGGCGAAGACGTGTCCGGCGCCTTTCCCGACATCATCGAGGCGATCGACTTCGAGGGCGTGTTCGACGGCGAACTGCTGGTGCGGCGCGAGACGGCCGTCGCGCCGTTCAACGACCTCCAGCAGCGGCTGAACCGCAAGACGGTGACGGCGAAGATGCTGAAGGAGCATCCCGCCCATGTCCGGCTGTACGATGTGCTGTGGCTGGAGGGCGAGGATCTGCGCGGCCTCGGCTTCGATGAACGCCGCGCCCGGCTCGAAGCCTGGATCGCCCAAAAGGAACGCCCGCGCTTCGACCTCTCGCCGCTGGTCAGCTTCGCCGACTGGGCCGAGCTTGCCGCCAAGCGCGAGGAGATGCGGGCCGACGGCATCGAGGGGCTGATGCTGAAGCGCGGCGACAGTTTCTACGTCGCTGGACGGCCCAAGGGCCCGTGGTTCAAGTGGAAGCGCGACCCGATGCTGGCGGACTGCGTGATGATGTACGCCCAGCGCGGCCACGGTAAGCGCAGCTCGTTCTACTCGGACTTCACCTTCGGCTGTTGGCGCGACGGTGCGGAAGGCCGCGAGCTGGCACCGGTCGGCAAGGCCTATTTCGGCTTCACCGACGAGGAACTGCGCTGGCTCGATAAATGGGTGCGCGACCATACGACCAACCGCTACGGCCCGGTCCGCGAGGTCGAGCAGAAGCTGGTGCTGGAGATCGCCTTCGACGGCATCGCCCGCTCGACCCGGCACAAATCGGGGGTGGCGATGCGTTTTCCGCGCATAAACCGCATCCGGACCGACAAGCCGGCCGCCGAGGCCGATACGGTCGACAATCTCCTGCGGCTCCTGTCCTGAGCCGTCCGGCGGGAAACGCCCCCTTGCAGGGGCAATGTCGCATGCCCATTATCCGGGCAACATTGTAACCGAAGAGCCATGATCGACCCGTTCGGCCGCCATATCTCCTACCTGCGTGTCTCCGTGACGGACCGCTGCGATTTCCGCTGCGTTTACTGCATGGCCGAGGACATGACCTTCCTGCCCAAGGCGGAAGTGCTGTCGCTCGAGGAACTGGAGCGGCTGTGCACCGCCTTCGTGCGACGTGGCGTGAAGAAGCTGCGCCTGACGGGCGGCGAGCCGCTGGTTCGCAAGAACCTGATGTCGCTGTTCCGCGGGCTCGGCAAGCATCTCGACAGCGGCGCGCTGGAGGAACTCACCCTCACCACCAACGGCAGCCAGCTTGCCAAGTACGCCCAGGAACTGGCCGACATCGGCGTGCGCCGCGTGAACGTGTCGATGGACACGCTGGATCCGGACAAGTTCCGCCAGCTCACGCGCTGGGGCGATCTCGACCAGGTGATGCGCGGGCTCGACGCCGCCCAGCGCGCCGGTCTCGCCATCAAGATCAACGCCGTGGCGCTGCGCGGCGTCAACGACGGCGAATTTGGCGAGATGATCCGCTGGAGCCACGGCCGCGGCATGGACCTGGTCCTGATCGAGGTCATGCCGATGGGCGAGATCGGCGACGCGGCGCGGCTCGACCAGTACCTGCCACTGTCCCTCGCACGCACCGAGATCGCGCGCCACTTCACGCTGACCGAGACCGACTACCGGACCGGCGGCCCCGCCCGCTATTTCAAGGTCGAGGAGACTGGCGGACGGCTGGGCTTCATCACGCCGCTCACCCACAATTTCTGCGAAAGCTGCAATCGCGTGCGGCTCACCTGCACCGGCACGCTCTACATGTGCCTGGGCCAGGAGGATGCCGCCGACCTGCGCGCGCCCCTGCGGGCATCGGAGAGCGACGACGTGCTCGACCGCGCCATCACCGAGGCGATCGCCCGCAAGCCCAAGGGCCACGACTTCATCATCGATCGCCGCAACAGCGGCCCCGCCGTGCCGCGCCACATGAGCGTGACCGGCGGCTGATCTTTCGAGCTTCTCTTCCCCATGAAAATCAACAACCGCCCTCATCCTGAGGAGGCGCGAAGCGCCGTCTCGAAGGATGGGCAACGGGCAAGGTGCGGGTTCCCATCCTTCGAGACGCGACCCTGCGGGTCGCTCCTCAGGATGAGGTCGTGAAACAAGAAGCAGACTCGTGTCGGCCCTCGACGCCTCTCAAGCCTCCGGATTGGCCTTCGCGTTCGCCGTCTTGATCTGCGCGCGCCGCACCGCCTCGCGGTGGGAGATGTAGAGGGCGCTGGCGAAGATCACTGCCGCGCCGACGAAGGTCCAGACGTCGGGCTTCTGGAAGAACAGGAAATAGCCCAGCATCGTGTTCCAGATCAGCGACAGGAAGCCGATCGGCTGCAGCAGGGTGATGTCCGCGAGCTGGTAGCCGCGCTGCTGGCAGATATGGCCCAGCGTCCCGGCCGCCCCCGCCAGCAGGAACCAGAAGATGTCGACCAGGGTCGGCGTCTGCCAGAACCACAGCGCGACCGGCAGGGCGCAGATCACGATGACGATGTTCTGCCAGATGACGATGGTGATCGACGAATCGGTGCGGGCCAGAGCCTTGGAGATCAGGTTCGAGGCCGAGAAGATGGGCGTCGAGATCAGGATGCAGATCACGCCGAGATGGATGTCGCCGAAGCCCGGCCGGATGATGATCATGGCGCCGATGAAGCCGACGATGACGGCCATCCAGCGCCGCAGCCGCACCTTCTCGGACAGGAACAATGCCGCGCCGATGGTGACGAAGATCGGCCCCGTGAAGCCCAGCGCCGTGATCTCCGCCAGGGTCGTGAGCGGCAGCGCCACGAACCACAGCATCATGCCGGTGGTGTGGATGGCGCCGCGCGTGATGTGGAGCGGCAGGCGCCTGGTGTGGAGCGAGCGGTAGAGGCCGAGCCGCATCACGAACGGCACCAGGAAAAGTGCGCCGAAGAAATAGCGCAGGAACGCCATCACGTAGGGATTGAGATGCTGCGCGGGGATCAGCGTGAAGACGTTGAGGAGCGCGAACAGCACGCCCGAGAAGGCGACCCAGAGGATGCCGCGCAAATTCGGCGGCAGCGCGAGCCAGCGGGCGACGAGAGCGGACACGCCGCGACTATGTCACAGGCACTGAAAGCCCGCACCTTTGGATGATGCCTACTTGGCCAGCGCGTGAAGCGGCAGGTTTTCCGGCGCGCAGCCAGTCGACGGCTGCTCGCGAAGGCGCGCGACGCGGGCGACCATGTCCTCGATATAGGGATCGTGTATGCCGAGCGAACGCGCATGGTCGGCTGTGTTGGTCAGGTAGTCCCGGCACGCACCGCGGCGCCCTTCGGCGAAGGCGATGTGATGGGCTGCCCGTTCAATCGGCAGGTCGCCGCAATACTGGCAATGCGCCGCATCGACGACGAAAGAGATGGCCGAGACCGTACGGCCGTCCTTCAACCGGGTGGGGACCCAGCGCGCCTTGTAGAGCCCCGCCAGCATCTCGCGGTTCCACAGCAGGCCGAGTTCGGTCTGCACATGCTCGGCCGCGAGGCGGTATGCCATGCCCTCGCATCCGCCACCCTCTTCCAGCGCCAGCATCAGCCCCGGCAGTTCGGGGGTGCCGCGGCCCATCGGCGTCCAGAAGCAGAAGGACCGCCGCCAGCCATCTACCTTGCCCGATTGCACCTCGGCATATTCGAGCGCCGGATTCCACATCAGCGAGCCGTAGGCGAAGACCCAGACGTCGGACCCGGGCTCGTAGTCGACCATCGTCTCCCGGAGGCTCGCTTCGCGCTCGGCCGAGGACAGGAAGAAGTGGTAACCGGCGGCACGCGCATCGGCCACGATCTGGTCGATACGCTCCGACGTAAGATCCTCTCGAGTCAGCAAACGCGAGCCCTCAGGTGCCGTAGACGATGGACATGGTCTCGGCTACGCAGGCCGGGCGATCCTGTCCCTCGATCTCGATGGTGACCTGGTTGGTCAGTCGCACGCCGCCCTTGTCCATCGGATCGGCGGCAATCAGCTTCGCGCGGGCGCGCACCTTCGAGCCGGCCTGGACCGGGCTGGTGAAGCGCACCTTGTTGCAGCCGTAGTTGATGCCGTTGCGCACGTTGTTGATGTGCGAGATCTGCTGGCTGAGCATCGGGATCAGCGAGAGAGTGAGGAACCCGTGGGCGATCGTCTTGCCGCCCGGCATGTCCTTCTTCGCGCGCTCGACATCGATATGGATCCACTGATGGTCGCCGGTCGCATCGGCAAAGAGGTTGATGCGTTCCTGGGTGATCTCGACCCAGTCGCTCACGCCAATTTCCTCTCCCACATGCCTCTGCATCTCGCTGGGATGGGAGAACTCTCGCTTTGCCATTCGACGCCTCGCCTCAATTCATTTCATTATGTCTGCAATTTATCGCTGAATCGCATGTCTACACGCGTCCAGCGGCTTCCTCGGATTTGTATCGTCGCGGGGATTTGCCCATCATGCCACTCACAAGAATGCACAGGAGGAGACCCCCAGATGGCATATGAGACCGTCCTTTTCGACGTGGCGGACCGGGTCTGCACGATCACGCTCAACCGCCCCGAAAGGCTCAACGCCTGGACCCGGCAGATGCATCTCGACCTCAAGGACGCCATGCATACGGCCGGGGCCGATCCTGAAGTGCGGGCCATCATCCTGACCGGCGCGGGGCGCGGCTTCTGCGCCGGCGCCGACATGGGCGGCCTGCAGGCGATCGGCTCGGGGGCGTCGACCGACCGTTCGACCAAGGCCCAGGAAGGCCTGCCGGGCGGCAGCACGCTGGCCGAATTCAGGATGAACTATTCGTATTTCCCGGCGATTCCGAAATTCATCATCGCCGCCATCAACGGCCCTGCGGCCGGGTTGGGCATGGTGATCCCCCTCTATGCCGATATCCGCTTCGCCGCCGAATCCGCGGTCTTCACGACCGCCTTCGCCCAGCGCGGCCTGATCGCAGAGCATGGCGTGAGCTGGCTCCTGCCCCGACTGGTCGGCCTGCCGACGGCGCTCGATCTCCTCTGCTCGGCCCGCAAGTTCCGCGCGCCCGAAGCACTCGCGATGGGGTTGGTGAACCGGGTCATTCCCGACGACAAGCTGCTGGCCGAGGCGCGGGCCTATGCGACCCTGCTGGCCAACACCGTCTCGCCGCGCTCGGTGGCGGTGATGAAGCGGCAGCTCTGGGAGGCCGAGTTCCAGACCCTGGCCGAGGCCACGACCCAGGCCAATCACGAAATGGAACTGTCGTTCCAGACCTCGGACTTCAAGGAAGGCGTCGCGCACTATCTCGAGAAGCGCGCGGCGCGGTTCACCGGAAAGTAAGCCCGCCCCCTCTTTTCATGTTCCTCGCCCCCGATAGGGGGAGAGGAGTTTGAGCACCTAAACCTTCTCCGTCTGGCCGGCTTTCGGCTGCCAGGTCATGAGACGCCGCTCGAT
>JAKFVZ010000514.1 GCA_021732965.1 Reyranella sp. | reverse complement strand
CATCGGCAACTTCTGGGCCGACATGGTGCGCGCCACCCTCCATGTGCTGCTGCCGTTCTGCGTGCTGCTGACCGTCTTCTACGTCTGGCAGGGCGTGCCGCAGAACCTGTCCTCCTACGTAGAGGCGACCACCGTTGAGGGCGCCAAGCAGACCATTGCGCAGGGGCCGGTGGCCTCGCAGCTCGCCATCAAGATGCTCGGCACCAACGGGGGCGGCTTCTTCAATGCCAACTCCGCCCATCCTTACGAGAATCCGACGGCGCTCTCGAACCTGGTGCAGATGCTGTCGATCTTCGTGATCGGCGCGGCGCTGACCAACGTGTTCGGCCGGGCCGTCGGCGACGAGCGCCAGGGCTGGGCGATCCTGGCCGCGATGGGCCTGCTGTTCCTGGGCGGCGTCGTCGTCTGCTACTGGGCCGAGGCCGGCGGCAATCCTCTGATCGCCGCACTCGGCGTCGACAATGCCGCCGGCAACATGGAAGGCAAGGAGGTGCGCTTCGGCGCGCCGCTCTCCGCCCTGTTCGCCGTGATCACCACCGCGGCCTCGTGCGGCGCGGTGAACGCCATGCACGACAGCTTCATGCCGTTGGGCGGCATGATCCCGCTGCTCAACATCCTGCTGGGAGAGATCATCATCGGCGGCGTCGGCGCGGGCCTCTACGGCATGCTGCTGTTCGCCATCCTGGCGATCTTCCTGGCCGGGCTGATGGTCGGCCGCACGCCCGAATATGTCGGGAAGAAGATCGAGGCCCGCGAAGTGAAGTTCACCATGCTGGCGATCCTGTGCTGCCCGCTTGCCATCCTGGGGTTCACGGCGCTGGCCAGTGTCATCCCGGTGGGACTGGCCGGCCCGGCCAATGCCGGTCCGCACGGCTTCAGCGAGATTCTCTACGCCTACGCGTCGGCCGCCGGCAACAACGGCAGCGCCTTTGGCGGTCTGACGGGCAATACCGTCTTCTACAATGGCACGCTCGCCGTTGCGATGATGATCGGCCGCTTCGCCATCATCATCCCGATGCTGGCCGTCGCGGGTTCGCTCGCGGCCAAGCGCAAGGCCGCGATCTCGGCCGGCACCTTCCCGACCCATGGCGGGCTGTTCGTCGGCCTGCTGGTCGGCGCCGTGCTGATCGTCGGCGGTCTCACCTTCCTTCCGGCCCTGGCCCTCGGCCCCATCGCGGAGCATTTCGCCCTGCTGGCCGGCACGCTGTTCTAACGAGGCGTCATCATGAGTAAACGTGACAAGTCGCAGTCGCTCTTCGACCCCGCGATCCTGAAGCCGGCCCTGCTGGGCAGCCTCACCAAGCTCGATCCGCGCGAGCTGGTGAAGAACCCGGTGATGTTCACCGTCGAGATGGTGGCGCTGGCCGCCACCGTCCTCACCGTGCGCGACATCGCGACCGGCGTGACGGGCTCGGGCTTCCAGATCCAGATCGTGATCTGGCTGTGGATCACCGTGTTGTTCGCCACCTTCGCCGAGGCGGTCGCGGAAGGCCGCGGCAAGGCGCAGGCCGACACGCTGCGCCGCATGCGCAGCGAGACCATGGCCAAGGTGCTCCTGGGCGTGGGCGACACGTTCGAGCCTCGCCGCGCCCATACGCTGAAAGTGGGTGAGAAGGTGCTGGTCGAAGCCGGCGACCTCGTGCCTGGCGACGGCGAGATCGTCGAGGGTGTGGCGACCATCGACGAATCGGCCATCACCGGCGAATCCGCGCCCGTCATCCGCGAGGCCGGCGGCGACCGCTCGGCCGTGACCGGCGGCACGCGCGTCCTGTCGGACCGGATCAAGGTCCGCATCACCGCGGAGGAGGGATCGAGCTTCCTCGACCGCATGATCGCCCTGGTCGAAGGTGCCGCGCGCCAGAAGACGCCCAACGAACTGGCGCTCAGTGTCCTGCTGGCCGGCCTCACGCTGATCTTCGTGCTGGCGGTCGTGAGCATCCCGAGCTTTGCGACCTATGCCGGCGGCGCGGTTTCCGTCGTCGTGCTGATCGCGCTGTTCGTCACCCTGATCCCGACGACCATCGGCGCGCTGCTGTCGGCCATCGGCATCGCCGGCATGAACCGGCTGGTCCGCTTCAATGTGCTGGCGACCTCCGGCCGTGCCGTCGAGGCGGCGGGCGACGTCGACACGCTGCTGCTCGACAAGACCGGCACCATCACGCTCGGCAACCGGCATGCGACGCAGTTCATCCCGGTGACGGGCGTGAGCGAAGACGAGGTGGCGCGCGTGGCCCAGCTCGCGAGTCTCGCCGACGAGACGCCCGAAGGCCGCTCGATCGTCGTACTGGCCAAGGAGAAGCATGGCCTGCGCGGCGTCGATATCGCCGAGCTGCGCGCGCAGTTCGTGCCCTTCACGGCGCAGACCCGTATGAGCGGCGTCGACCATGAGGGTGCCGTCATCCGCAAGGGAGCGATCGATTCGGTGATCGAACATGCGCGTTCTCTGGGCATCACGCCGCCGGTCGAGGAGGTGAACCGCATCGCCTCGACGATCGCGAAGGAGGGCGGCACGCCGCTCGGCGTGTCGCGCAATGGCCGGATCCTGGGCGTCGTCTATCTCAAGGACATCGTGAAGGGCGGCATCCGCGAGCGCTTTGCCGAACTTCGTGCCATGGGCATCCGCACGGTGATGATCACCGGCGACAACCCGCAGACCGCGGCGGCGATCGCGGCCGAGGCCGGCGTCGACGACTTCCTGGCCCAGGCGACGCCCGAGGCCAAGCTGCGCCTGATCCGGGAGGAGCAGGCCAAGGGCAAGCTGGTCGCCATGTGCGGCGACGGCACCAACGACGCACCGGCGCTCGCCCAGGCCGATGTCGGCGTCGCCATGCAGACCGGCACCAACGCCGCGCGCGAGGCCGGCAACATGGTCGACCTCGACAGCGACCCGACCAAGCTCATCGAGATCGTGGCCATCGGCAAGCAGCTGCTGATGACACGTGGTGCGCTCACCACCTTCTCGATCGCCAATGACGTGGCGAAATACTTCGCCATCATCCCGGCGATGTTCATCGCCTTCTATCCGCAGCTCGGCGTGCTGAACGTCATGGGACTGGCGACGCCGCAGAGCGCCATTCTCTCGGCCATCATCTTCAACGCCCTGATCATCGTGGCGTTGATCCCGCTCGCCCTGCGCGGCGTGCAGTACCGCCCGAGCGGGGCCGCTGCGCTGCTGCGGCGCAATCTGCTGGTCTACGGAATCGGCGGCCTGATCGTGCCCTTCGTCGGCATCAAGCTGATCGACGTGGTGGTCTCGGCCGCCGGCATCGCCTGAAGGAGTCCATTGTCATGCTTCGCCATTTTCGTGCGTCCGTCGTCATCCTCGTGCTGATGACCACCCTGCTGGGCCTCGCCTATCCAATCGCCATGGTGGGCGTCGCCGGTGCGGCTTTCCCCAGCCAGGCCAGGGGCTCGCTCGTCGAGAAGGACGGCAAGGTGATCGGTTCCAGCCTGATCGGCCAGTCCTTCACCGGCGAGACCTATTTCCACGGCCGGCCGTCGGCGACGACCGATACCGACCCGTCGGATTCGACCAAGACCGTTGCCGCCCCCTACAACGCGGCCAATTCGATGGGCTCCAACCTCGGCCCGACCTCCAAGGCGCTGGTCGATCGCGTCAAGGAGGACGCCGACAGACTCGGCAAGGGCGTGCCGGTCGAGCTCGTCACGACCTCTGGCAGCGGCCTCGATCCGCACCTTTCGCCCGCGGCCGCCTCGTGGCAGGTCGCTCGCGTCGCCAAGGCGCGCGGCGTGCCGGAAGCCCAGGTGCAGGCGCTGGTGGCGCAGCATACCGAGGGCCGCATGTACGGCCTGCTGGGCGAGCCGCGGGTCAACGTGCTGCAGCTCAACCTCGCCCTCGACGCGCTGCCCAAGCGGTGACAATGATCCGGTTGAATGGCCACTACCGCTGACGATCTCCGGCCCTCGCCCGACGCGCTCCTGAAGGCGGCGGAAAAGGAGTCGCGCGGCAAGCACAAGATCTTCCTCGGCGCGGCGCCGGGTGTCGGCAAGACCTGGGAGATGCTGTCGGCCGCCCATCGTCGCAGCCGTGATGGCATCGACGTGGTGGTCGGCGTCGTGGAGACTCACGGTCGCGCCGAGACCGAGGCGCAGCTCGAGGGGCTCGAGATCCTGCCCCGACGTTCCGTGGAGTATCGCGGCCGAACGCTGGAGGAAATGGATCTCGATGCCATCCTGAAGCGGCGGCCGGCGCTGGTCCTGGTCGACGAGCTGGCCCACACCAATGCCGAGGGCAGCCGGCATCCCAAGCGCTATCTCGATGTCGAGGAACTGCTGGCGGCCGGCATCGACGTCTATTCCACGCTGAACGTCCAGCATATCGAGAGCCTGAACGACGTGGTGGCGCGCATCACGCGCATCCGCGTGCGCGAAACCGTGCCGGACCGCGTGGTCGATGCGGCCGACGAGGTCGAGCTGATCGATCTGACGCCGGCCGATCTGATCGCCCGCCTGTCCCAGGGCAAGGTCTATGTCCGCGACCAGGCGCACCGCGCGCTACGCCACTATTTCTCGCCGGGCAACCTGACGGCCCTGCGCGAACTGGCACTGCGCCGCACGGCGGTGCGGGTCGACGAGCAGATGCGCAGCTACATGCGCGAGCATGCCATCGCCGGCCCGTGGGCGGCGGGTGAGCGGGTGATCGTCTGCCTCGATCCCGGACCGGGTGCTGCCAATGCCGTGCGCGCCGCCAAGCGCAGCGCCGATGCGCTCGATGCCGAGCTGATCGCGCTCTATGTCGAGACCGACCGGCACGCGACCCTGTCCGAGGCCGAGCATGCGCGTCTCGCCGAGGCGATGCGGCTGGCGGGCCAGCTCGGTGCCGAAGTCGTGACGGTGCCCGGCCATTCGGTGGTCGAGGAGATCCTGGCCTTCGCGCGCTCGCGCAACGCGACGCGCGTCGTGGTCGGCAAGTCGCGGCGCTCGCGCTGGTTCGAGTTGCGCCACGGTTCCGTGGTCGACGAGCTGGTGCGTTCCGGTGCGGGCCTCGCGGTCGAGGTCGCGCCGCTCGCCGAGGACCAGCAGGCGGTGGCGCCGCGCGACTGGCTGCGCGACGTGCCACTGACACCGGGCCCCTATCTGGAAGGCACGCTGGCGGCCGCTTTGGCGACGTCAGCCGGCGTGCTGATCGACCGGCTGATCGAGCTGCCCAACATCTCGCTGGTCTACGTACTGCCGGTTCTCTTTTCGGCGGCGCGGCACGGGCTGGTGCCGTCGCTGTGGGTCTCGGCGCTGAGCGTCGCCTGCTTCAACTTCTTCTTCCTGCCGCCGCTCTATCAATTCACCATCGCCGACCCCGCCAACGTGATGGCGCTGGTCCTGTTCGTCATCGTGGCGATCATTGCGAGTGCCCTGGCGGCACGGACGCGCACGCAGGCCGAATCGGCGCGACGCGAGGCGCGGACCACCGCCGGGCTCTATGCCTTCAGCCGCAAGATCGCGGGTGTCGTCGACCTCTACGACCTGCTGTGGATCGTGGTCTCGCATCTGGCGCGCCTGCTGAAGGCGGAGATCGTCGTGCTGATGCCGGAGGAAGGGCAGCTCACGACTCGCGCGGCCTTCCCGCCGGACGGAGCGCTGAGCGACCCCGATCTCGCTGCCGCGCGCTGGTCGTGGGATGCCGACCGGCCGGCCGGCCGCGGTACCGATACGCTGCCGGGTGGACGCTGGCTGTTCCTGCCCATCCGCACCAGCCGCTCGGCGATCGCCGTGATCGGCGTGCTCCCCGGCAAGGACGGCCATGAACTCACGGCGGGTGAGCGCCGGCTTCTCGAAGCGGTGGGTAGCCAGGCCGCGGTTGCCATCGAGCGCGTGACCCTGGCCGAGGACATCGACCAGGCCCGGCTGGGCGCGGAACGCGAGCGGTTGCGCTCCGCCATGCTGACCTCGGTCTCGCATGACCTGCGCACGCCGCTCGCCTCGATCATCGGTGCGCTCTCCAGCCTGCGAAGCTTCGGCGAGCGTTACGATACGTCCGCGCGCGAGGAGCTGCTGGCGACGGCGCAGGGCGAGGCCGAGCGACTCGACCGTTTCGTCGGCAACCTTTTAGACATGACGCGGCTCGATGCCGGCGCGATCGTCCCCAAGCGCGAAGCGGTGGAGGTTGGCGATCTCGTCTCGACTGCTGTGCGCCGCGCCGCGCCGCTGGTAACGGGACACGAGGTCTCGGTCGCGGTGGCACGCGGCCTGCCCGCGCTTCCGCTCGATTTCGTGCTGGCCGAGCAGGCTCTGTTCAACCTGCTCGACAATGCCGCCAAGTATTCCGGCCCCAGTGGGCTCATTTCCGTCGAGGCGAGGCAGGAGGGCGGCCGGGTCGAGATTCTTGTCCGCGACGAGGGGCCGGGACTTGCCGAGGCCGATCTCGACCGCATCTTCGAGAAATTCTATCGCGCCGAATCGGGTGACCGGCGGCGGGCCGGCACGGGGCTGGGCCTTGCCATCGCTCGCGGCTTCGTCGAAGCCATGGGCGGAACGCTCACGGCGCGCAACAGGAGTGATCGCAGCGGTGCGGAGTTCGTGGTGAGTTTTCCGGTGTCCACCGATGGCGGCTGACGGCGCCACCATTCTGATCGTCGAGGACGAGCCGCCGATCCGGCGCCTGCTGCGGACGACGCTCGCCGCGCATGATTACCGCACGCTCGAAGCCGGGACGGGCGCCGAGGCCCTGCATTCCATGCGCCATCACCGGCCCGATCTGGTGCTGCTCGATCTCGGCCTGCCCGACCGCGACGGGCTGGAGCTGATCGCTGAAATCCGGAAGCTGGGCCCCGTGCCGATCGTGGTGCTTTCGGCGCGTGGCGAGGAGGCGGCCAAGGTGGCGGCGCTGGACTCGGGCGCCGACGACTACGTCACCAAGCCGTTCGGCGCCGAGGAGTTTATTGCACGCCTGCGCGCGGCGCTGCGCCATCGTTTGCAGGAGCAGGGCGCGGACCGGGCCTTCGCCAGCGGGACCTTGAAGGTCGACCTCTTGCGAAGGCTCGTCGAACGCGACGGCGAGGCGGTGAAGCTCTCGCCCAAGGAATACGACATCCTCGAACAGCTTGCGATCCATGCTGGCAAGGTGCTGACGCATCGTCACCTGCTGCGCGAGGTGTGGCGCGACGAGGCCGTCGACCCGCAGTACCTGCGCGTCTACATCCGCCAGCTCCGCCAGAAGATCGAGGCCGATCCGGCCTCGCCGGAGCGTGTGCTCACCGAGCCGGGCGTGGGCTACCGGTTGGTCTGAGGGACCTTCGCACGTCTCTAGAAAGCGCACTCCGCGCGCATGGCCGGTGAGATCGGATCGGCCGGCATGCTGAGCTTGCAGTGATAGTCGAACGCGTCGCGGTAGGGCGCAGCGATGCGGGCCTTGGCCTGGATCGGCAGGACGACGCGTCCGCCGCGGCGGTCGATCTGCTGGCGGCCGTAGCCGATGTTGGTGCCGTCGGGGAAGTAAGCGTCGAAGAAGGAGTGCCCGGCCGTCGACGTGAATTCGACGGTCAGCACGGCACCGGCGACGCATTCGAATCGCGGGCCGCTTTTCAGGACGCCGGTCTCGGTGTTCTTTCCCGCCGGGCCGGAGACCGTCCAGTTCGAGGTCGAGCCCGTCTTCAACGTTTCCGCCTTGAGCACGCCGCAGCTCAGGTTGCCCGGCGGTGGCGGCGGGCTTGCAGGTTTTGCGGTCTGTGCCTGCGCCGGTCCGGCGAGAAGCGCCGCCGTCATCGGCAGCAAAAGACTCAACTTCATTTGGGGAGACCGTCCAGCGCCTTCTTCGCATCGGCATCGTTCTGTGCCGCCGCCTGTTGTAGCCAAACCCTGGCCTTTGTCACATCGGCAGTGAGTCCGGCGCCGCCCTTGGCGAGCAGCAGGCCGAGCTTGCGCTGGGCCTCGGCCAGGCCGGTCAGCGCCGCGCGTTCGTACCAGTCGGCGGCCTGGGTGCCGTCGTGCGGGAAGCCGGCTTTGGCCGGCTGGGTGGGATCGTAGAACGACGCGAGTTCGACTTGCGCGGCGATGCTGCCTTGCTCGGCAGCGTGGCGATAGACCAGGAAGGCGGCGGCCGTGTCACCGGCCTTTGCGAATTCCTGGGCCTTGGCCAGCATCGCGTCCGGCGCGGGCTTGGTCGCGACAAATTCGGCCACCGTCTCGCGCACCGACTTGGCAGGGGGCGCCGCAGCAACGACGGGCTCCGGCGGATGCAGATGGTTGGTCCAGTAGTAATAGCCGACGCCCACGGCCAGCAGCACAAGGACGGCCGCGATCATCCATCGCGTCGCGCCGGAGCGCTTCGGAATGTCCGCCATCGGATCGCGCGCCGCGCGCAAGTCGGGACGTGGCGGTGGGGGCGGCGGCGGCTCGGGCGCGATCTCCAATGGTGGCGGCAGCTCGGGCTCGGGCGGCGGCGCCGGTTGCTGGCGGCGCCGCAGTCGTACCGTGTCGTCGTAGGTGCCCGAGGCGCCGGCCGCGCCCGAGGTCAGCATGGCGGGCCAGGCCACGACCGTCGTGCCGACGACCCCGATGTCGGGCTCGCGCACGCGCAGGCGGATCGTGGCGATGCCGGCCAGCCGGTCGCAGATCTCGGGGCCGAGATGGAATTCCAGCACCTCGCCGCGGCGCGTCACCTCGTCGGGCATCAGCCAGGTCTCGGTGCGCCGCCAGCCATCGTCGGCCAGATGCGTCTCGGGGCCCTGCTGACGCTGAATCGATATCGTGAGGCCTTCGGGTGCGGCGTCGAGCTCGGTCACGCGCAGCAGCGCGTGGCCGGGTTCCGGAAGCGGGGCAATGGTCGCGCGGACGGGCATCGAGATCCTCAGGCCGCCACGGTGCGCAGGATGGCACCCAGCCGGTCGTTCTGCTCGGGCGTGATCTCGCGGCCGCCCTCGTAGCCGACATTGTCCATCGCAAGCTGCAGGAAGGCGCGCATCCAGTCCTTGCAATAATCGGCGTAGATCGGCGCCGGGTTCTCGCTGAGTTGCGGGATGCCGTCGATCATGATCGTCGGCTGCTCGAAGACGCGGCGCTGCGGCGCGTTGGGCGGCAGGCCGGGCCGCTGCTCGAGCGGCAGCTTGTCGAAGCCGAGTGCGCTCACATAGCCGTTCAGCGCCGAGGAGGCGGTGCGCACCTGGCGCTCGGCGATCTCCTCCCACTTGGCGTTGGCTGCGTTCTCCAGCGCGCGTACCTCGTGGGACAGCTGGTCGATCAGCTTCAGGCGATGGGCGCCAACGATCAGCTCGTCGATCAGCCAGCCGAGATGCTGGCGGTCGACGCCGAAATGCGACAGCGCCTTCTCGTCGGAGCCGACGCGACGCATGTTCTCCAGCCAGTATTCCGCGGCCTCGCGGGCGAAGCGATCGGCGCGATCCTCGATCACACCGGCCGGCGGCGCGGTGCGGCCGGCTTCCTCGCCGAACACGTCGGCGAAGATCGCGCCGATGTCGACGGCGGCGCCGGTCGACTGCGAGGCGGCGGCCTGAGGTTTGCTGCCGTTCGTGCCGCCGTCGTCGGACGGCCGTGCCGTGGCGATGCGGAAGTAGATCTCGCGGAGCGCCGTGTCGGCGACCTGCAGCGCCGCGACCAGCTCGCCGAAGAGTTGCTGCTGGATGACGTTGGCGAGACCGCGCAGCACCGTGTGCACGAGGTCGCGCTTCTTGGTGCGGGCATCGCCGTCGGACGCGCTGTGGAAGCCGGCCAGCCGGTCGACCAGGCGGCGGAGCTGCACGTCGAGCTGGCCGCGCACCTGCGCCCGCTTGATGGCGGGATCGCAGACCGGGATCAGGCTCTTCACCAGATGCGCCACGCCGCCGTCGTTGGCGCGGAAGGCCTCGTCCCAGGCAAGGGCCGGATTGGCAAAGTGGCGGCGCACGTCTTCATTCTCGACGAAGTGGCGGCGCAGCTCGCCGGCGCGCTGGGCGAAGCTGTCGGCGATGCCGACCTCGCGGCCGCCGTCATAGTCCATCAACCGCTCGTCGATGACCGTCGGATTGCGCAGCCAGAAGCTGTTGTCGAACGGCTTGCCGTTCCAGTTCAGCGGCCACTCGCCGCGGAAGTTGTTGACCAGCGAATTGCCGAGGCGCGCGCTCCAGCGCAGGCGGCGCGATTCCTCGGTCTCACCGGCCTTCTGCTCGAACTCGCGGTCCATCTTGGTAAGCACGAGGAACAGCGCATTCTTCTGCCTGGCGCGATCTGCCGGCGTGGCGCCGATGGTCTGGTCGATCCACGCCGTCATCATGTCGGAAAGATCGCGGACTTCCTGGTTGCCGTCGGGAATGCAGAGCAGAATGGCGCTGAGCTCACGCTCGGCCGAGTAGCGCTGGAACAGATAGGCGACCTTGCCGCGCAGCAGCAGTTCGCGCAGCGGGTTCGCACCCTCGGCCACGCCCTTGGTCTTGGCGACGTCGTCGAGGTTGGCGAGCTTCAGGCGCGAGCGGGCGCCGGGGAAGTCTAGAAGATCGGTGTGATCGAAGAAGTCCCACGGCTTCTCGTCGATGGCGACGTTCAGCTCGGCGGTGAGCGCGCAGACGAGCGAACGCGGCAGCCGGGTGTCGGGTGAGTTGCGGCCGTCCGCCTGCTTGGGGCGGATCATCAGCGTGTCGTCGCCATCGGCGCCGAGACGGTCGAGCGTCAGCACGTCGACGATGCTCTTCTCGCGCGGGATCAGCGCGTCCATGCCGAGCAGCGCCTCGGGCGCGTGGCTGAGCTTCTGCAGCCCATCGTAGAGCGTGAGATAGAGATCGGTGAAGGGCTGGAAGTCGTACCACAGGACCGACCACAGGCGGGCGCGATCGTGGCCGGACAGGCGCGGCGCCAGATCGATCGCCTCGCGCCAGAAGTCGGTGCGCAGCTCGGCGGTGACACCGGCGAAGAAAGTGTCGAAATACTCGATCAGGTCGAGCACGTCGTCGGAATCCAGGTCGCCGACCGGGGCGGGATGGGCCTTGGCGCGCAGCTCGGTCAGGCGCTTGCGGATCGCGGCGCCATCGGGGCCGACGAACTCGGCCTTCTGGTGGTCGAAGTCGAGCAGGAAGGAGTTGCCCAGGATCTTCACGATGTCGGTCTGCGTCAGCAGCCGCACCCGCACCGGGAACTCTGACGAGCCGTCGCTGAGCCCCAAGCCAAAGCGCGTGACGAGGCCGGTCGACTCGCGATTGCCCGGCGGATTGATCTCGCGCAGGAAGTCGTAGGTCTTGTCGGCGAAACGCGCCTGCAAGGGGCGGCCGTCGCGGCTCGCCAGGATCGAGACGAGGTAGGACTTGCCGGCCTGGCTCGGGCCGAACACGCCCACGCACATGCGGCGGCGGGCGGCGCGCGCCAGCTTCCGGCTCTGGTTGCGAACCTTCTGCAGCTCGCTCACCAGCGACGGTGCCTGCTGCGCCACGGTCGGCGATTGCTCCGCCGCGCTGCGGAGCCAGGCAACGCCCTCGCTCGCGGCGACGGCCAGCGCCTCGCAGTCCTGGGCCAGCTTGAGATCGACTGTGTCCATGATCTTCCCGAAGGTCCCTCAACCTGTCTTGAGCATGCCCGTGTCGAGCCAGTAGCCCTCACGGCGCGGCAATGTCTGCAGGCGGAGAGTCAGGCGATCGAGCGCGACGGCGCGGCCGTCGCGATTGGTCACCTGACGCAGACGGAAACGTTCGACGTCGCCCGAGTCCTTGTCCTTGGGCTTCACCCGGGCGAGCGCGATCTTGAACGGCGTCTCGCGCGCGTGGCGCTCGGCATACTCAGGCTTGGCGAATTCGAGCGCGTAAAGCCGCGCCGCCGGCCAGCGCACCAGGTCGAGCTGGCGCGCGCCCAGCCACATGGGGCCGCGGAACTCGAAGGCGATCTCCGGCAGCTCGTACTCGCGGTTGTCGAGATCGACGTCGCGATAGACGAGATCCTCCTTCTGCAGGCGGCCGCCGCCGTCGAGCTTGCCGATGAACCGGGCGATGCTCTTGGAGCGCAGCAGGTCGGAACGGAAGGAGAAGTCCGGCAACTGCGACTGGGCCAGCGCCGCGATCATCGCGCCGACCGCGACCGTGGTTTTCGGGTCCTCGACTCGCAGGCGTGCGTCGCGGAACGGATACCAGGCGCCGACGCGATACTCGTGCAGCGAGATCACGCGCTCCGGCGGCAGAGGCAGCAGCTCCATCACCAGCGCGCGGATGCCGGGCAGGCGCGACGGCCGGCCCGAGAGCAGCAGGACGTCGCAGTCGTAGGCGTGGACGATCTCGGCAAGCGGCGCCAGCACGCGGCCCATTTCGGCGCGTACCGTCTTGTCGAGGCCCGGCAGGTCGACCGGGAAGACGACGGCGCGCAGGTCGAAGTTCTGGGCGCCGCGCTTGCGTGCCGCCTCGTTCACGAAGGTGACGACTTCGTCCGACGGCTTGGCGCCGCCCGGGAAGAAGGTCTCGTAGGCTCGCGGTTCGGCCGCGACGACGCCGGACGTCGGATCGTAGGTCTCGGCGGCGCGCAGGAACTCGAGCGCGATCGGCTGGGCGATCTGCAGCGCGAACTGCTGGCGCAGGTTGCGCTGGATCACGTCCTCGCCGCCGCGATCGCCGCCCACCAGCTCGGCCATCAGGTCGGCCGGATTGGCGATGCCCGCGGTGCGCAACGCGGCCTCGATCGGCGGCAGTACATGGCCCTGCACGACGCGCAGCAGGATGTCGTCTCCCGCCACGTTGAAGCCCTCGCGGAACTTCTGTTCCGGGAACAGCGTCACCGACGTGCCCGCGCCTTCGAGCCGGTAGGAGTTGATGATGAGATCGGTCGTGCCGCCGCCCACGTCGATGCTGGCGATGTTCAGCACGTCCTCGGGCGGCTTGCCGCGCGGCTTGCGTGTGATCTGGAAGAAGCGTCGGGCGTCGCCGCCGAAATTGCGCGCGACCTCGGTGTAGAGATAGACGAGTTGCGTGCAGCTCGCCTCGTCCCAGTCGGTCAGCACGCGCGGCGCCGGCGCCGCCGGATCGTCGAGCTTCCAGCCCATCATCATCCAGACGAGGTCGCGCGCGGCCTCGGCGCGCTTGCGGAAGATCAGCCGCTCGGCCAGCGGCATGCCGGTCGGCAGGGTGAGCACGATGCGGCGCAGGCGCCGCGGCGTCTCGGCATGGGCGCGCCGGCCGCGCTGCTGCGGCGAGTTCATGAGCGTCAGCGCCTGCAGCAGCACTTCGGTGAGCACGAAGGTCATCACCGAGGAGCGCGAGTAGAGCGGCTCGAACACCGGGAGGTGATCGGCCGAATCGGCGTCGGCATCGACCAGATGCAGCGGCTCGCCCTTCTGGTTCACGAGCTGGGCCATCGGCCCGGCCGCGGCCGGCATCGCCGTCTGGTCCTGCGCATAGGCGACGTTGAAGCGCCATTCGCGGGTCTGCGCTTCCTCGTCCCACAGATAGCGCTTGGGGCTCGACATGCCGGTATTGCCCTCGGTGCCGCGACGGCGCGCGGCCAGCCGTGTCGCCTCGGGACCGACGCGCGTCATGGTCGGCCAGACGAAGGCATCGGCACGGCCGCCCAGCCGCGACAGATGGTTCTTGCCGAACCAGGCCTGGGCGAACTCGACCCTCGATTCGAAGGGACGCGTGTGCACGACCTCGGGATGCGAAAGGTCACGAAGCGCTAGCTCATAGGAGTCGTTCAGGTTGACGCCCAGCTCGCCCGCCGCCTCGATCAGGAGGCCGCAGGTGCGCGAGTTGCCGACGTCGAGCACGAGATCGACCTCGATGGCCCCGCGACCCGGCCGCTCGGCATCGCCGACCAGCTTGACCGGCGGGAAGTGCGCGGCCGCGGCCAGCAGGCCGAGGAAGGCGAGATAGCGCGCGGTGGCTTCCTGCGGCTTCTGCTTGATGTCGTTGTCGATCTCTTCCGCCGTCGCCCGCGGATGCAGTTCGTGGAACAGCTCGTCGAGCCATTGAGTCATCCAGCCCTGGCGCAGCAGCCAGTGGTTGGCGCGCTGCTGCGGCGCCAGCGAGAACAGCGCGCCGGAGGTCACGTCCTTCGGTGACGGCGCGAGATAGGCGCGGCCCTCGGCCTCGGCGATCAGCCCGGTGTCGAAGGCCAGCACCGCGCGATAGCGGTTGCCCTGCTCGTCGCGATAGCCCGAGCCGTAGCGCGCCTCGAGATCGACCACGCGTACGCGCGCCCAATCGGCGGGGCCTTCGCGAAACTGGTTGTTGGGCCGCACCTGCAGGAACGGCACCGGCACCCACTTGTCGAGAAAGGGCGCGAGCGCGTCCTTGGCGGTGATGACCAGGTTGGGATCCGCAGCGCGGCGGCGGCCGTTCTCGACCACCTCGTACTGGCCGCGGCCCTCGTCGAAGTCGAGCTGCACCAGGTCGTCGACCGCCTGGGTGGCGGCGGCGTCATGGAAGCCCCATTCGCGCACCTTCAGGCGCACGGGGTCGAAGCCGAAGTCGAGGAACTGGATGCCGGAGCGGGCAATCAGCGTCGTCGGGCTGGGATAGCTCGGCAGGCGGGCAAGGTCGCTCATGTCAATCCAGTACGGCTATCATGCTGCATCTGTATGTAGGGTCTCAGCGACCGATCTGCACCTTGTAGCTGCGCGGATCGCCGGGCTGGCTGCCCTTGCACTGCGCCGCGCCATCGGCGCCGATCTCGCAGTTCACGGTGTTGCGGGCATAGGTCTTGCCGTCGCTGCAGCGCGGGTTGCTCTTTTCCTCGATCACCAGCTTGGTGCCGTCCCAGCGCGCCTCGGCCGGGGCCTCGCAGGTCGCGCCGTTCTTCTGGGTGAAGGACACCTTGCCCTTGCCCTTGTCGTCGAGCGTGTAGGAGGGGCGGATGTCC
>JAKFVZ010000503.1 GCA_021732965.1 Reyranella sp. | reverse complement strand
GCCGGCGAGGATGCCCGAGGCCTGCGGGCCGCCCAACGCCTTGCCGCCTGAGAAGGCCACCAGATCGACGCCCATATCGATGAAGCGCCGCAGGTTCTCCTTGGGCGGAAGCTGCGCTGCCGCATCCACGATCAGGGGAATGCCGTTGGCACGGCAGGTCGCGATGGCGGTCGGCAGGTCGACGATGCTGCCGGCATTGACCGAGAAGGCCATCGCCACGACCGACGGGGTGATCGCCGTCTCGATCTCCCAGGCTTCCAGGCCGCGCACGCCCGCGCCGGTGCCGCGATCGTTGTGCCCGATATCGACCAGCCGTGCGCCGGAGGCCGCCAGCGCATGGGCATAGCCGGTGCGCTGGGTGCGCGGGATCAGGATGTCGTGGGGAAACGCCCCGGCGTGAGGCAGCGCCGCCATCTTCGCGATGTCCCAGCGCGCTATGGCGGCGGCCGCCGCAAGCGTGAGCGCCGCCGCCGCGCCGGTCGTGACCAGCCCCGCCTCTGCGCCCGTCGCCTCGGCGATGCGCCGGCTGGCCGCATCCTGCAGTTCGCCGATGTCGACCGAGGCACGCGACGCGGCCGCCATGGCGGCCACGACCTCGGGCGCCATCACCGCGCCGCCCAGCCGTGTCAAAGCACCGGCTGCATTGATTCGCCGGCGTACGCCGAGAAGATCGTAGGGATTGGGCTCGGTCATGCGGCGAGCTTAACCCAGCCGATCAGACCCGCCCAATGATCGCAATGGGGCCACCGCCGGCCGGGCCCTGGTGCTCGGCGCCGCCGGAGACGTAGAGCATCGTGTCGCCGATCGCGCCGGCCAGCACGCCGCCCACGAGGGCGCGCGCATGGCGGGTCGAATGGATGTCGCTGTCGTCCAGCATCGTATGCCGCCGGCCGCGGATCTCGCCGGTCGGCGATGCCTCGGCCTTGGCTAGCACCGCGACCGTCGCCCCGCCGAGGCTTGCCAGCACGCGCCGCGCGGCCTCGGCGTCGATGGCGTCCTTCATGACATCGTGGCCGATCACGAGATCGCCGGCCCAGCCCGTTGCGTTGCCCAACACCACGATCTCGTTGCGCAGCAGCTCGACGCCCGCCGACGTGCTGGCAACACGCGAGAACAGGGACCAGTCCTTGCAGACCGCCTCTTCCGGCGCCTCGCCGATCTCGCCGAGCGCCAGGGCGACACCCAGCGCCGAGGCACCGCGCGACAGGGCCATCGAATGGTAGGTCTCGTCGGTGGCGGTCACCGCGCCACGGCGGGCCGCTTCCTCGATCCGCTCCTTGGTCAGCAGCGGACACTTGATCTGGACGAAATGCACGTCGGAAGGCCCGGCAATACCGGCATCCTTCAGCGCCAGCGTTACCGCCGCTGCCGTCTCCTCGATCTGCGCCGCCCGGCCGATCTCCTCGGGCTTGAAGGGCCGCGTCAGGCCGACGCCGATGGCGAGTCGCAGTCCCGGCGAAGCCGGCGACGACACCTCCTCGCGACAGAAAATCAGCAGATGCGGCGACAGCCCGCCTTCGGTGCCACCCGACATGACGATGGCGACCCGCTTCTCGATCTCCGGGAGCGGACAGCTCAGCGACTCCGCCAGCAATAGCTTCAGCGCCAGCGTGGCATAGCCCCGGGTGAAATCGTTGACGCAACCATTGCCCTCGGTCTTGCCTACGATGGCCACGATGCTCCTGGCGTCGACGTCGCCGGCCGCGATGGCGGCGGCAAGCGGTGCCGTGTCCTGCGGGCCGGCGGTCGGCAGGCGCAGCACCCTGGTTCGACGGGTCATTCTCAAGCAGCCTTTCCGGCATCGCTGCCATGGCGCGTCCGGCGCCGTCGCAGCCAGGTGACCGACAGGAGCGACAGCGCAATCGCGAGCACGGACACGCCCGTGGTGACGGTGCCCAGCGCATAGAGGACCGGGGTCGTCACGTTGGTCGTCATGCCGTAGATCTCGAGCGGCAGGGTGTTGAAGGTGCCCGCCGTATAGAGGCTGCGCGCGAACTCGTCGTAGGACAGGGTGAAGCCGAAAAGGCCGACGCCGATCAGGCTGGGCAGCAGGATCGGAACGACGACATGCCGGATCGTCTGCCACGAAGTCGCGCCGAGATAGCGCGCGGCCTCCTCGTAGCGGCGATCGAAGCGGTTGAAGACGGCGAACATGATCAGCAGGCCGAACGGCAGCGTCCAGGTGAGATGGGCGCCAAAGGCCGAACTGTACCAGGCGGGATCCCAGCCCAGCACGCGATACAGCAGGCCGATGCCGAGGCTGATCAGGATCGACGGCACGATCAGGCTGGCGATGGCCAGATAGAAGAGGATGCCCGAACCGCGGAAGCGCGAGCGGAAGGCGAGGCCCGCCGAGAAGGATGCGACGACGGTCACCAGCATGACGGCCATGCCCAGCAGAAGGGAGCGCTGCAGCGAGCCCGCGAAGTCGCCCACCATCTGCTTCTCGAACAGGTTCCTGAACCAGTGCAGCGACACGCCGTTCATCGGGAAGGTGAGCCCGCCCGACGGTCCCTGGAACGACAGGATCAGGATCGTCAGTGTCGGCCCGTAGAGGAACAGCACGAACAGGCAGAAGAAGGCGCCGAGGAGCCAGAAGGCGGGACCGCGCTTGCCGTGCTGCACGTCACAGCTCCTTGCGGATGTCGACCATGCGCATCATGGCCGCGACGATGCCGAGAACCAGCAGCAGCAGCACGACCGCATTGGCGGCGGCGGCCGGATACTGCAGCAGCGACATGGCGTTCGCCATCATCAGACCGACCGAGGCACTGAGCCCGCCGCTCATCATCCGCACGGTGACGAAGTCGCCCATGACGATGGTGACCACGAAGATCGAGCCGATTGCGATGCCCGGCTTGCACAACGGGAGGATCACGTTGACCAGCGTCTGCCAGCCGGTCGCACCGGCATCGCGCGCCGCTTCGAGCAGGCTGCGGTCGATGCGCATCATCGAGTTGAAGATCGGCACCACCATGAACAGCGTGTAGAGGTGCACATAGGCCAGCACGACCGAGAAGTCGGAATAGAGCAGGAACTCCAGCGGCTGGTTGATCAGGCCGAGGTTCATCAGCGTGGTGTTGGCGAGCCCGTGGCGCCCGAGGAACGGGATCCACGAGATCATGCGGATGACGTTCGAGGTCCAGAACGGGATGGTGCAGAGCAGGAACAGCACCGTCTGCATCGTGGACGAGCGCACGTGGAAGGCCACGAAATAGGCGACGGTGAAGCCGATCAGCAGGGTGAGCGCCCAGGTGATGAGCGCGAACTGGAGGGTCTGCTGGTAGGTGCGCCACGTGACCGACGAGAGCAGCAGCTCCTCGTAGTTCTGCAGCAGGAAAGCCGGGATGATCTGGGTCGTGTTGTAGTCGAAGAAACTCACCACCACGATCGTGGCGATCGGGACGATGAGGAACAGCAGGAACACCAGTGCGAGCGGCGCAACCTGCAGATAGGTGACCCAGACTTTTACGCGGTTCATCTTTTCATGCCCCTCTCCCCTGCTAAGGGGAGAGGTAGGGTGAGGGGGTTACGCACCACGTCCCATCCCCTCACCTAGCCTCTCCCCTTAGCAGGGGAGAGGAACATGAGGGCGATGTAGACCGTTTGGATCACGCCGCGATGAACTGGTTCCACTTCTGAACCATGTAGCGGTCCTCATCCATCACCGCGTTCCAGCAGGCGACGGCGCCCATGCGGTCGTAGAACGAGCCGCCGTCGCGCACCGCGCCGGCCTTCTCGACGACCTGGCCCTGCGGGTTCTTGATGTCGCCCTGGGCGGGCTTGCCTTCCATCCAGAAGCCCCATTCGTCGGCCGACATGTTGGCCTTGGCCGTCTCGAGCACCGCCGAGTAGTAGCCTTGGCGATTGAGGAAGGCGCCGACCCAGCCGGACAGGTACCAGTTGATATAGTCGTAGGCCGCGTCGAGCTGCGCGCCCTGCAGGTGCTTGGCGAGCGCCAGGCCGCCGCCCCAGGCGCGATAGCCTTCCTTGAGCGGCTGGTAGGTGCAGGGCACGCCCTTGCCGCGCACCGCAGAAACCGCCGGCGACCACATTGACTGGATCACGACCTCGCCCGAGGTCATGAGGTTCACCGATTCGTCGAAGGTCTTCCAGAAGGCGCGGAACTGGCCGTCCTTCTTGGTCTTGATCAGGAAATCGATGGTCTTGTCGATCTCCGCCTTGGTCATGTTGCCCTTGTCGCCGTACTTCACGATGCCCGCGGCCTCGCAGATCATCGCGGCGTCCATGATGCCGATCGACGGGATGTTCAGGATCGACGTCTTGCCCTTGAACTTCGGGTCAAGGATGTCCTTCCAGGAGTCGATCTTGCGGCCGACCAGGTCGGGGCGGATGCCGAGCGTGTCGGCGTTGTAGATCGTCGGCACGATCGTGAACCATTGGGTCTGGCCCTTGGCGAACTTGGTCGAACCCGCGCCCTCGACGAAGCTCACCGTGCTGGGCGCCGTGCCCTGGGCGATGACGCTGTCGGGCTTCAGCTTGCCGCTGGTGAAGATCGGCACGATCTTGTCGAACAGCTTGATCTTCTTGACGTCCATCGCCTGCAGCGTGTTGGCGCCGAAGACCTTCTTGATCATCCAGTATTCGATGTCGCCGATGTCGAAGGAGTTGGGCTGCGTCACGACGCGCTGCACCACTGCGTCGGAGTCCAACGCCGTCATCTGGAGCGTGATGCCGAGATCGGCCTTGCACTTCTCCGCGATCTCGTTGATCGCCGACACGCCGGTGCCGCACTGGCGCAGCACGATGTTCTTGTTGTTCTGGGCCCAGATCACCGGGAAGCCGGTGATCGCGCCGCTGCCGACGGCTGCGCCCGCAATGCCGGCCGCGCCCTTGAGCATCCTGCGACGGCCGATGCCGCCATTCGATTTCCGAGCCATCTCGTTCCTCCTTCAACTGCGACGGCGCGGGGCCGTCTCCCTCAACGACCCCTCAGCGTCCCAGCACGTGAACGTCCTCGGGCTTCCACGACAGAATGACGGGCTCGCCGGGCCGCACCGGCGAAGCATCGAAGCGCGCCTCGGACAGCGTGGCCGACAGCGTTTCGAGGCCGGTGACGTCGATGCCGACCTGCACGGTCGAGCCGAGATATTCGACCGACCGGGTGACGCCCTGCAGCGACGTGACGCCGGCCTCTCCCGAAGTGCCCGCCTGCACGGACATCCGGTCGGCGCGGATGGCGACAAACGGCCCCTCGCCTGCTCCTGCACGCGCCACCGCTGCCGGAAGCACGTTGTGGCCGCCGATGAACTTGGCGACGAATGCCGAGGCCGGCCTGTTGAAGACCTCGCGCGGCGGTGCCGCCTGCTCGATCCGGCCGCCGTTCATCACCACCACGAGATCGGCCAGCGCCATCGCCTCGTCCTGGCTGTGCGTCACATGGATGAAACTGATGCCCAGACGCGTCTGCAGGCTCTTCAGTTCCTCCCGCATCCGGATGCGCAGGAAGGGATCGAGCGCCGACAGCGGCTCGTCGAGCAGCAGGACCTGCGGATCGGTGATGAGCGCCCGCGCCAGCGCGACGCGCTGCTGCTGACCGCCCGAGAGTTGCGACGGCAGGCGCCCGGCATAAGCGTCCATGTGCACGCGCTTCAGCAGGTCGAGGGCGCGGGACCGGCGCGTCTCCTTGTCGACGCCGCGCATCTTGAGGCTGAAGGCTACATTGTCGGTGCAATCGAGATGCGGAAAGAGCGCGTAGCTCTGGAACATCATCGCGGTGCCGCGTGCCGCCGGAGGGAGCACGGTGATGTTCTCGCTGCCCAGGATGATGTCGCCCTCGGAGACCTCCTCGTGGCCCGCGATCATCCGCAGGGTCGTGGTCTTGCCGCAGCCGCTGGGGCCGAGAAGGCAGCAGTAGGAGCCGGCGGGGATGCGCAGGCCGATCGAATCGACCGCCACCGTGTCACCGTAGCGCTTGGTCAGGGAAACGAGTTCAATGTCCGGCGGCTTGGCCATGCCTGGTGGCAAGCAAGCCCCATGCCAGCACTGTAGAATTCCCGGGCATAGAGGGTGGCGATGGCAGGGCGTTGGCGCGGCTCTTGCTCGCCCGACGCCAACGCAGGCAAAGGGAGGCGGCGATGCGGTTGATCGGGGTGGACGTGGGCGGCACCTTCACGGATCTGGTCTTTGCCGACACCGAGGCCGGCCGCACCGGCGTGCACAAGATCTCGACCACGCCGGACGATCCCTCGCGTGGCGTCGTGCAGGGGCTGATGGCCCTCTGCGACAAGTATTCGATCCCGCGCGAGACGATCGATACGGTGTTCCACGGCACGACCATCGCCACCAACGCAATTCTCGAGCATGACGGCGCGGTGACGGGAATGATCACGACCGGCGACTACCGCGACATCCTGCATATCGGCCGACACCAGCGGCCGCAGCACTACTCGATCATGCAGGACATTCCCTGGCAGGACCGGCCGCTGGTGAAGCGGCGGCATCGCAAGACCGTGAAGGAGCGGCTGGTGCCACCGCGCGGCGAGGTGCTGGAGCCGCTCGACGAGGAGGGCGTGCGCCAGGCCGTGCGCGAACTCAAGGAAGCTGGCGTCCAGGCGATCGCGATCTGCTTCCTCTTCTCCTATCTCGATGCCGGCCACGAGGCGCGCGCCATGGAGATCGTGCGCGAGGAATATCCGGAGTGCTTCGCCACCACCTCCTCGTCGGTCTCGCCGCAGTTCCGCGAGTTCGAGCGCTTCACGACGACGGCCATGAACGCCTTCGTCGGGCCGAAGGTGCGCAATTACGTGACGCGCCTCGAATCGGAGATCGAGGCCTCGGGCTTCAAGGCCGACCTGCGCATCATGGCCTCCAACGGCGGCGTCGCGACGCCCGCCATGGTGGCCGAGCGGCCGGTGCTCACCCTCCTCTCCGGGCCTGCCGCCGGCGTGATCGGCGGCGACTGGGCCGGCGCGCTGTCGGAGAAGCGCAACCTGATCACCTTCGATGTCGGCGGCACCTCGGCCGACATCGGCATCGTCACGGAGGGCGGCTTCGGCGAGGCGACGGCGCGCGACACCTGGATCGCCGGCTTCCCCGTGCTGGTACCCATGATCGACGTGCACACGATCGGCGCCGGCGGCGGTTCCATTGCCTTCGTCGACCCGGCCGGAGCCTTCAAGGTCGGTCCGCGCTCGGCCGGCGCCGTGCCCGGCCCCGCCGCCTACGGTCGCGGCGGCACGCGCGCCACGGTGACCGACGCCAACGTCGTGCTGGGCCGACTCGACGGCGGCAACTTTCTGGGCGGCGGCATGTCGCTCGACGAGATCGCGGCTCGCCGTGTGATCGGCGAGCTGGCGCGCGAACTCGGCCTCTCCGACCGCGAAGCCGCGGAGGGTGTCATCACGCTCATCAACGCCAACATGGCCAACGCCATCCGCTCACGCACGGTCCAGAAGGGCATCGATCCCCGCAACTACACGCTGGTGGCGTTCGGGGGTGCCGGACCGCTGCATGGCGCGGAAGTGGCCGACATGCTGGGCGTGACCGAAGTGATCGTGCCGCCGCATCCGGGCATCACGTCGGCGGTCGGCCTGCTGATCAGCGACCTGCGCTACGACGCCATCCGGACCTCCTTCCAGGTGTCGGGCGCCGCCGATCTTTTACGCATCAACGCCGACTTCGATGCCATGACCAGGGAACTGGCCGGGCGCTTCACCGCCGACGGCATCGATCTCGCCAAGGTGACCTTCGAGCGGCGCGGCGACCTGCGCTATGTCGGCCAGGGCTACGAACTTCGCGTCACCTTCCCCGACGGCATTCTCGACGAGGCTGCCCTCGCAAAGGCCTTTGAGGCCTTCCACGAGGTCCACAAGCGCGAGTACGGCCATCACTTCGCCGACTCGGCGATCGAGATCGTGAACCTGCGCCTTGTGGGTGCGGCCAGCGCCGCCACCATCGCCAAGCCCGTCCTCGATGGCGCCCGGTCGCTTGCGGCCGCGACGGTACGTACCGGCAACGGCACCTTCCGCGTCGACGGCAAGCTCGCCGACTACCCGACGGCCTTCTACCGCCGCGACCTGCTCCCCGTCGGCGAACGCATCCCCGGCCCCGCCATCGTGCTCCAGATGGACACCACGACCGTCGTGCCGCCCCACTTCAGCTTCGAGGCCGACACCGCCGGCAATCTCATGATCCGGAAGGAGGCTCGCCAATGAACGCACCTCTTCGCTGGGAGCGCGCCACTCCAGTGGCGCTCCTGCTCTTTCTTCATGAAGCCATGAGCGCCACTGGAGTGGCGCGCTCCCAGCAGAGGAGTGTCGCATGACAACCGCCACCGCCCGCCAGCCCGCGACTAAGCCCGATCGCATCGACCCGATCACCAGCAGCGTGATCCAGGGCGCGCTCGAGAACATCGCCGTCGAGATGGGCTACAAGCTGATGCGCATGAGCTACTCCTCGATCATCCGCGAGTCGGAGGATTTCGGAGCGGCCCTGGTCGATGCAGAAGGCAGAGGTCTTGCCGAATCGGCGCAGTCGACGCCGCTGCAGTCGGGTCCGATCCCGGGCTATGTGCGGGGCATCCAGCGCATCATGGCCGCCCGCGGTGAAGTCATCCGCCCCGGCGACGTCATCATGCACAACGATGCCTACTCCGGCGCCAGCCACGGACCCGACGTGGCCTTCATCGTGCCTGTATTCGTGCAGGGACGGCTCATCGCCTTTGCCGCAACGACGGCGCATCATCTCGACATCGGCGCGCTGTCGCCCGGCTCCTGCGGTATCGTCGAGGCGATCGACGCCTATGCCGAGGGCCTGCAGTTCAAGGCGATCAAGGTCTACGACCGCGGCGTCCGCAACGATGCGGTATGGCAGATCGTGCGCGACAATATCCGCGCCTCCGATCTCGTGGTCGGCGACATGGATGCCCAGGTGGCCGCCGCCCGCATCGGCGCGGAGCGCATGGTCGAACTGGTGGAACGCTACGGGCTCGAAACCTTCGAGCAGGCCTGCGACGCGCTGATGGATCATGCCGAGCGGCTGATGCGTCAGGCGATCGCCAAGCTGCCCGACGGCGCCTATCGCGCCGAGACGGCGATCGACGGCTATCTGGACAGCGACGATCCCGCCAAGAAGGAGCTCCCGATCGTCGTTACCATCACCAAGAAGGACGAGCAGCTGGTGGTGGATCTGACCGGCACGGCGCCGCAGGTGCCCGACCGGCCGATCAACATGCCGCTCGAAGGCACCGCCGACATCGCGATCTGGCTCACCATCCGATCGGTGCTGCTCGACACCGAAGTCCACGGCCACATTCCCGTGAATGCGGGCCTTCTGCGGCCGATCACCATCGTGGCGCCCAAGGGCTGCCTCGCCAACCCGACCTTCCCCGCCCCGACCATCGCGCGCTTCTGCCCCGGCAACCAGCTGGCCGATACCGTGATGAAGGCGCTGTCGCAGGCAATGCCCGGCAACGTCTCGGCCGGCATCGGCAACCTCAAGGTCATCGCCTTCTCAGGTCTCAAGGACGAGACCCACTGGGTGCATATGGAGATCTTCGAGGGCTCCTACGGCGGGCGCCTCGGAAAGGACGGCATGGATGCCGTCGACACGCTCTACGCCAACACGCGCAACAACCCGATCGAGGACATCGAGACCCACCTGCCGCTACGCGTCCTGCGCTACGAACTGCGCGAGGACGTGGCCGGCGCGGGCAAATGGCGTGGCGGCCTGGGCTCGGTCCGTGAGTTCGCCTTCCTGAGCGACGGCGGCGCCTCGGTCGAAGGCGAGGGCCATCGTTACCGGCCCTGGGGGTTCCTCGGCGGCAGCGAGGGCATGCCGGCGAAGCTCGACCTGATGGTGCCGGGCCAGGCCGACCGCGCGCTGCCCTCGAAGGTGCCGCACATGAACATCGGCAAGGATGGACGCTTCGTCTGCTACGGCCCGGCCGGCGGCGGGTACGGCAACCCGCTGGAGCGCGATCCCGCCAGGGTGGCGGACGATGTGCTCGACGGCATGATCTCGGTCGAGACCGCGCTCAGGGACTATGGCGTGGTGGTTTCGGCCAAGGGTGTCGTCAACCCCGAGGCGACACTGAGGGCACGAGACGGGCGATAGGCCTCTCGGTCAGAAGCTCGCGGCGCCGCCGTCGATGGCAAGCTCAATGCCTGTGATGTAGCTGGCTTCGGCCGACGCCAGGAAAAGGACGGCACGCGCCACCTCCGCGGCCGTGCCGAACCGTTTCATGGGATTCTCGCTGGACCACTGCCGCTTCGTCGCGGCGACCTCGTCGGCGCCCGTGGCGAGGGTCTCGAAGATCGGCGTGTCGATGGGACCGGGACTGACCACGTTGACCCGGATGCCGCGGTCGACGAGTTCGGCCCCGAGACTGCGTCCCAGCGAGCGGGTTGCGGCCTTGCTTGCCGAGTAGACCGACGCGGTCGGCACTCCCTTGCTGGCCGCCAGCGAGGCATTGAGGACGATGGCGCTGCCCCGCCGCATCAACGGCAAGGCCTGCTGGACCGTGAAGTACAGGCCCTTCAGATTTGTCCCCATCAGACCGTCCCAGTCGGCCTCTGTCACCGAATCGATCGACGCGAAGCGCGCGATTCCGGCATTGGCGAACAGCACGTCGATGCGTCCCTTGCGACTCTCGATCTCGCGCATGAGGGCCACGATATCCGGCACGCGCGAAACGTCGGCCACGATGCCGATCGCTTTCGCACCGATCTCGGCAACTGCGGCATCCAGCTTCGCCCGGTCGCGGCCGGATATCACGACTTCCGCGCCTTCGTCGGCGAAAGCCCTGGCCGATGCCAGCCCCAACCCGCTGTTGCCGCCGGTGACGAGCACCACCTGCCCCTCGAATCTCGTCGCCATCGCGCGCTCCCCAAATCCCGTGTCCCAAGATGCGTCTATTGGCAGAATGCGACTTCTGCTCCATCAAGGCACGATGGATTACCAACTGGAAGGCCGGACCTGCCTCGTGTCCGGCGCAAGCTCCGGAATCGGCGCCGGTGTCGTCAGGCTCCTGGCTCAGCAAGGCGCACGCGTCATCGCCACGGCGCGGCGCGCCGAGAAGATCGAGCGGCTCGATGGTGTGACGGTGGTCGCCGGCGACGTGACCGACACGGCCGACCTCGCGCGCATCGCCGCCGAGGCGATCAAGGCAATCGGCCCGATCGACATCCTGGTGAACTGCGCTGGCGGCTCGCGGCCGACCGGGCCCGATGCCGGCGAGGACGTCTGGGAGGAAGCCTTCGCGCTCAACTTCACGGCCGCGCGCCTGCTCACCAAGGCCCTGCTGCCGCCGATGCGGGCGCGCAAATGGGGCCGGGTCGTCAACATCAGCGGCTCCATGGAGCCGCGCGGCCTCAATGCCGCCATCGCCGCCAAGGCCGCGTTGCATCTGTGGGCCAAGGGCCTGTCATGCGACGTGGCCGCCGACGGCGTGACGGTGAACACGATTCAGCCAGGGCGGATCAACAGCGAACAGATCCTGCAGAAACTCCATCCGACAGAGGAAGCACGCCGCAGCTTCATCGAGCGAAACATCCCCATCGGGTATTTCGGCGAACCGGAGGATGTGGCAAATCTCGTCGCCTTTCTCGCCTCCCCGGCGGCGCGCTACATCACGGGTGCGGTCGTTCCGGTGGATGGTGGCATGCACTATTTCGCGCACTAGGTGCGGCGGAGGATGGATTGCTGAAGTGGCTTCGTCGTTCTGAGCCAAAGGAAGTTCCGGCCGCAAGCCTGGGGCGATTGCAGATCGTGAAGCCCTGGGCACGCTCGTCCTCAACCCAGTCGGACATCGCCGGCGGCTTCATGACCGTGGTCAACGAAGGCGAGACCGACCGGCTCATGTCGGCCTCCTGCCCGGCCGCCACATCGATCGAGCTCCATGCCATCCGCGTCAAGGGCCCGCGGCTGCAGATGCAGCCGATCGAAGGCGGCCTCGTCATTCCGCCAGCCAATCAGCAGGTGCTGAAGCCGCGCGGGTATCACCTGCTGATGCTCGGCCTCACGGCACCTCTGGTCGCCGGCGCCACGCTGCCCGTCACCCTCCTGTTCGAGAAAGCCGGTACCGTTACCGTGGATTTCGCCGTGGAAGCGCCCGGCGTCGTGGGACACGCCGCCCTGAGCGCCTGACGGCCATGCAGCCATCGGCCCGCCAGTTGCGCCTCGGTGTCTTCGTGCAGACGCCGGGCCATCACGTCGGCGGCTGGCGCCATCCCGACGCCGATGCGCGCACGCCCAACCTGGCGCTGATGCAGCACATCGCCGCCACGGCCGAGGCGGCGAAGTTCGACATGTTCTTCCTGGGCGACGGTTTCGCCACGGGCTACGGCGAGCACCCGTCGACCATCGGCAAGTTCGAGCCGCTGGGCCTGCTCTCGGCGCTGGCGATGGGCACGACGCGGCTCGGCCTCGCCGCAACCGCCTCGACGACCTACGCCGAGCCCTATCACGTGGCCCGCGCCTTCGCTTCGCTGGATCATCTCTCGGGCGGCCGTGCGGCGTGGAACGTGGTGACGACGGCCTATTCTAAATCGAGCGCCGTGTTCGGCCGCCAGCATCCGCCGCACGCCGAGCGTTATGCGATGGCCGGGGAATTCGTCGAAGCCTGCCGCCTGCTCTGGGACAGCTGGGATGACGACGCCTTCATTGCCGACAAGCAGGCCGGCCTCTTCGTGCGCCCGGGCAGCCTCCACATGCCGGCTTTCGAGGGAAAGTACTTCTCGATCCAGGGGGCGCTCAACGTGCCGCGGCCGCCGCAGGGCCATCCGGTCCTGATCCAGGCGGGTTCCTCCGGTCCCGGCCAGGCGCTCGCGGCGCGAATCGCCGACGTGGTGTTCACGGCCCAGAACGACCTCGCCGAAGCGCAAGCCTTCTATGGAAGTGTGAAGGCGCAACTCGCGGAGTACGGACGGACCGCCGATGCCGCGCTGGTCATGCCCGGTGTGATGCCGGTGGTCGGCCGGACCGAGAGCGAGGCGCGGGAAATCTTCGCCGAACTGAATCGCAACATCGATGCGGCACAGGCCTTCACCGTCCTGTCGGAACGGCTGGGCGCCGACATGTCGGTCCATCCGCTCGACGGGCCGGTGCCCGCCGTGCCGGAGACCGAGCATCTCAAGAGCCGTGCGGCCCTGCTGATCCAGATGGCGCGGCGCGAGAACCTCACCTTGCGTGAACTGTACCATCGCGTCGCGGCGGCGCGCGGCCATCTGCTGCCCATCGGCACGCCGGTCCAGGTCGCGGACGTGCTGGAGCGGTGGTTCCGCGAGGGTGGCGCCGACGGGTTCAACGTCATGCCGCCGTTCTTCCCCGGCCAGTTCGACGCCTTCGCCCAGGGCGTCGTGCCGATCCTGCAGGAGCGCGGCTTGTTCCGCGCCGACTACACCGGCACCACATTGCGCGACCACCTCGGACTGGGGCGCCCCGCCGACCGTCGTAGCTGATAAAAGACCATTGCAAATCAATGACTTGACCGAACTTATCCCGGCCGCGCACTCGGCCCTTGCGCCGGACGGCCGGACTCCTGATATAACGGCCTCGAGGGGCCGATGTGGGCGGAGCAGTCGCCAACCCGGTCAGATCCGGAAGGAAGCAGCCGTAACGAATTCGCTTCGGGTCATGTCGGTCTCTCACCCGTTCCCCTGCGCGCGCCGCCGCGGAGGGCGGGCGGCCCGGGCGCGATGACCGCCGGGCCTGAATGGGGCCACGGCGCAGAATAGCGGGTGATCGCCATGGCGAAGGCCACCAAGGGCTCGGAAGACCCGGCAATCCCCTATCGCGTCCTCGCCCGGAAATACCGTCCCGTCGATTTCACGACCCTGGTCGGCCAGGAGGCCATGGTGCGCACCCTGCGCAATGCCATCGCCACCGGCCGCATCGCTCATGCGTTCATGCTCACCGGGGTGCGCGGCGTCGGCAAGACGACGACCGCGCGCATCATCGCCCGGGCGCTGAACTGCGTCGGCGCCGACGGCACAGGCGGCCCGACGGTCGATCCCTGTGGCGTCTGCGACAACTGCAAGGCCATCACCGAGGATCGCCATGTCGACGTGATCGAGATGGACGCGGCGTCCCGCACCGGCATCGACGACGTGCGCGAGTTGATCGAGGGCGTGCGCTACCGCCCGGTCTCGGCGCGCTACAAGGTCTACATCATCGACGAAGTGCACATGCTGTCGGAGAAGGCCTTCAACGCATTGTTGAAGACGCTGGAAGAGCCGCCGCCGCACGTGAAGTTCCTGTTCGCGACCACGGAGATCCGCAAGGTGCCGGTGACCGTGCTGTCGCGCTGCCAGCGCTTCGACCTGAAGCGCGTGCCGCAGGAAACGCTGGTCGAGCATTTCGGCAAGATCGCGCAGGCCGAGAAGGTCGAGATATCGCCCGAGGCGCTGACCTTGCTGGCACGCGCCGCCGACGGATCGGTGCGCGACGGCCTCTCGATGCTCGACCAGGCGATCGCCCATGGCGGCGGTGTCGTCGATGCCGCGCAGGTGCGCGACATGCTGGGCCTCGCCGACCGCAGCCGCGTGCTCGAACTGTTCGAGAAGGTGATGCGCGGCGATGCCCCCTCGGTCGTGGCCTCGCTCGGCGAGATGCACGATTCCGGCGCCGACCCCGTCGTCGTCCTGCAGGACCTGCTCGAACTCACCCACTGGGTCACGCGCCTCAAGGTGGCGCCCGAGGCCGCCGCCGCGACAGCCGACAGCGAACGTGCCCAGGGCCTCGCCATGGCCGGCAAGCTCAGCATGGCCTCGCTGACGCGAGCCTGGACGCTGTTGCTCAAGGGTCTCCAGGAGACGCTGGCCGCGCCTTCGCCGCTGCGAGCCGCCGAGATGGCGCTGATCCGCCTCTGCTACGTGGCCGACCTCCCCTCGCCCGGAGACGCGATCAAGGCGCTGCAGAAC
>JAKFVZ010000160.1 GCA_021732965.1 Reyranella sp. | reverse complement strand
GGTTGCCCGCCCCGCCGCCCGCAATTCGGCCAGCCGCGGCGCCAGCCGCTCGTGCGAGCGGCCATGCAGCAGCACGCGGGCGCCGGCCTCGGCCAGCCCCTTGGCCATTTCCCAGCCCAGGCCACGGGCCGAGCCGGTGACGAGCGCGGTACGGCCATCCAGTCGGAACTTGTCGGGAAAGGTGCTCATGCGGATCGGGCGGGACAGGAAGGGGACATTCGGCTATTGCGACAGCCGAGTTAGCTTCGGATTCCCAAATGCTGCAACTGCCTAAAGTCGTCGGCCATCGCGGCGCCATGGCCTATGCGCCGGAAAATACGCTTGATTCCTTCCGGGAGGCTCATCGCCGGGGGGCCGCCTGGGTCGAAATCGACGTCAAGCTGACGCAGGACGGCGTGCCCATCGTCATGCACGATTCGTCGCTCAAGCGGACGACAGGGGTCGACCGGCTCGCCTCGGAGATGACCGCGGCGGAACTGCCGCCGTCGGTGCCGACCTTCGAGCAGGCGATCGCCTGCTTCGGCGAACTGGGCCTCGGCTGCAACGTCGAGATCAAGCCGTGCGAGGGCCGCGAGGCCGAAACCGCGCGCGTCACGGTCGCGACCCTTCGCAAACTGTGGCCGGCAAAGCTGCCGGTGCCGCTGCTCTCGAGCTTCAAGGATGCCTCGCTTGCCGCTGCCCGCGAGGCGGCGCCCGAATTCGCGCGCGCCCTGCTGATCGACGAGGTGAAGGACGACTGGCAGGTCCGCGCCGAGGCGGTGTCGGCGGTCGGCATCAACACCAACGGAAAGCGGCTGACCGCCGTCCGGGCGGTCGAGATCCGCAGGGCCGGCTACCTGCTCAGCGTCTACACGATCAACGACGGGGACGTGGCGCTTGCGCTTGTCGGCATGGGCGTGCAGTGCGTCATCACGGACGCGCCGGACGTGATCCTGGCGGCTCTCCGGTAATATCGACCATTTGGGGGTTGCGTTCGATGCGCAGTCTTGGTGGACTGTCATCAGACTGAAACAAATAAGACACACGGCAGTCTTGCCACCCGCCGATACAACGGCGGAGTTTCATCGGGAGGTTTGTTCGATATGACACGGATTCTGCTTTCGTCCGTCGCGGCTGCGGCGGTTCTGGCGAGCGCGCAGGGAGCCCTGGCGCAGACCGAAATCCAGTTCTGGCACGCCATGGGCGGCAATCTGGGCGACACCGTCACCGCGCTGGCCGACGGCTTCAACAAGTCCCAGACCGAGTACAAGGTGAACCCGGTCTACAAGGGCTCCTACACCGAGACCCTGACCGCGGCGATCGCGGCCTTCCGCGCCAAGCAGGCGCCGCACATCGTGCAGGTGTTCGAGGTCGGCACCGCGAACATGATGGCCGCCAAGGGCGCCGTCTATCCGGTCTATCAGCTCATGGCCGACGCCAAGGAGCCGTTCGACCCCAAGGCCTATATCGGCCCGGTCTATGGCTATTACTCCACGCCGGACGGCAAGCTGCTGTCGATGCCGTTCAACTCCTCGACGCCGGTGCTCTACTGGAACAAGGAGCTGATGCAGAAGGCGGGTCTCGACCCGAACACGCCACCGAAGACCTGGCCGGAGCTGGGCGAGATGGCGAAGAAGGCCGTCGCGGCCGGCGCCAAGTGCGGCTTCACCCCGCAGTGGCAGACCTGGACGATGATCGAGAACTACGGCGCCTGGCACAACCTGCCGTACGCGACCAAGGACAACGGCTTCGGCGGCACCGACATCGAGCTGAAGTTCAACGACGCGCCGCGCGTGAAGTTCATCCAGATGCTGGCGGACTGGAGCAAGGACAAGACCTTCGTCTATGGCGGCCGCGAGGGTAAGTCGACGGCGCTGTTCACCGCCGGCGACTGCGTCTTCCACGTCGCCTCTTCGGGCTCGGCGGCGGGTATCGAGAAGGCGCTGGGCGGTGCGTCCAAGTTCGGCATCGGCATGATGCCATACTCGCCCGACGTCATTGCCAAGCCGCAGAACTCGATCATCGGCGGCGCCACCCTGTGGGTGCTGCAGGGCCGTCCGGCGGCCGAGTACAAGGGCGTCGCCAAGTTCATGAACTACCTCGCCAGCACCCCGGTGCAGGCGAAGTGGCATCAGGAGACGGGTTACGTGCCGATCACGACCGCCGCTGCCGAAGCGACCGAAAAGGCAGGCTTCTACAAGAAGTTTCCGGGTCGTGAGGTGGCCGTCCAGGAGCTGACGCTCAATCCGCCGACGGCCAACTCGAAGGGCCTGCGCATCGGCAACTTCGTGCAGATCCGCGACATCGTCGATGGCGAACTCGAGAACGTGTGGTCGGGCAAGAAGGACGCGAAGACCGCGCTCGACGACGCCGTGAAGGCGGGTAACGAGCAGCTCAAGCGCTTCGAAGCGGCCAACAAGTAGGGTTGGCCTTGTCTGTATGCTTCTTCATATTCCTCTCCCCCGCTAGGGGGAGAGGTTAGGTGAGGGGGATACAGGTGGTGCGCAACCCCCTCACCCATCCTCTCCCCCTAGCGAGGGAGAGGGGACTTAAATGCAGGGCGCGTCTCTAGAGTCATGGAAAAGCGCGTCACCTTCAACGAACGCTGGCTGCCCTACCTTCTGGTGGCGCCGCAGATTCTCATCACGCTCGTTTTCTTCTTCTGGCCGTCCGGCCAGGCGATCTACCAGTCGGTGCTGATCGAGGACGCCTTCGGCGGCAACACCAAGTTCGTCTTCCTCGACAACTTCATCCACCTCTTCAACGATCCGGGCTACTACCACTCGGCGCGGCTCACCGTGGTGTTCAGCTTCCTGGTAGCCGCCGTCGGGCTCGCGCTCTCGCTGCTGCTGGCGGTGATGGCCGACCGCGTCGTCCGCGGCGCCACCGGCTACAAGGCGCTGCTCGTCTGGCCCTATGCCGTGGCGCCCGCCGTCGCCGGCGTCCTGTGGGGCTTCCTGTTCAACCCCTCGGTCGGCATCGTCGCCTGGATGCTTCAGAGCATCGGCATCGAATTCAACTACGTGATCAACGGCAACCAGGCGCTGATGCTGGTGGTGATCGCCGCGGTGTGGAACCAGATCAGCTACAATTTCCTGTTCTTCCTGGCCGGCCTGCAGTCGATCCCGAAGTCGCTGATCGAGGCGGCGGCGATCGATGGCGCGGGCCCTGGCCGGCGCTTCTGGGACATCATCTTCCCGCTGCTGTCGCCGGTCGGCTTCTTCCTTCTCGTCGTCAACATCATCTATGCCTTCTTCGGCACCTTCGGCGTCGTCGATTCGCTGACCAAGGGCGGGCCGGGCAAGTCCACGGAAATCCTGGTGTTCAAGGTCTTCAACGACGGCTTCCGCGGCCAGGATCTCGGTGGCTCATCGGCGCAGTCGGTGATCCTGATGATCGTGGTCATCGCGCTCACCGTCGTGCAGTTCCGCTTCATCGAACGCCGGGTGCACTACTGATGCCCTTCCTCACATGGTAGAGAACCGGCCCTTCCTCACGATGCTGAGCCACTTCGTGGTCCTTGTCGGGCTGGCGATCATTGCCTTCCCGGTGTGGATGACGTTCGTGGCCTCGACGCACAGCCAGCAGACCATGCTGCAGGCGCCGATCCCGCTGCTGCCCGGTCCCCATCTTATCGATAACTACACCAAGGTCCTGACACAGGGCTACGGCCGGGTCGGCAGCACGCCCGTCATGATGACGCTGACCAACAGCCTGATCATGGCGCTGGGCGTGGCGATCGGGAAGATCGCTATCTCCATCATCTCGGCCTTCGCCATCGTCTATTTCCGCTTCCCGGGCCGGATGTATTTCTTCTGGGCGATCTTCGTCACGCTCATGCTGCCTGTCGAAGTGCGCATCGTGCCGACCTACGGAGTCGTCGCCTCGCTCGGCATGCTCGATTCCTATTCGGGCCTCATTATCCCGCTGATCGCCTCGGCGACGGCGACGTTCCTGTTCCGCCAGTTCTTCCTGAGCGTGCCGGACGAGCTCACCGAGGCCGCGCGCGTCGACGGCGCGAGCCCGATGCGGTTCTTCTGGGACATCCTGCTGCCGATGAGCCGGACCTCGATCGCGGCGCTGTTCGTGATCCAGTTCATCTACGGCTGGAACCAGTATCTCTGGCCGCTGCTGATCACGACCAAGGAAAGCTATTACACCGTGGTCATGACCGTCTCGCGGCAGGCCAACGTGGTCGATTCGGTGCCGAGCTGGAACCTGCTGATGGCTATGGCGATGCTTGCCATGCTGCCGCCGGTCCTGGTGGTCGTATTCATGCAGCGCCAGTTCGTGCGCGGCCTCGTCGAGACGGAGAAGTAGGGCCATGGCGCAAGTCCACCTGCGCGGCGTGAGGAAGAGCTACGACAAGCTCGAAGTCATCCACGGCGTCGACATCGAGATCGCCGACGGGGAGTTCGTCGTCATCGTCGGCCCCTCGGGCTGCGGCAAGTCCACCCTGTTGCGCATGGTGGCGGGCCTGGAGCGCATCACCGGCGGCGAGATCGCCATCGGCGACCGCGTCGTCAACGAGCTGGAGCCCAAGGATCGCGACATCGCGATGGTGTTCCAGAACTACGCGCTCTACCCGCATTTCAGCGTCTACGAGAATATGGCCTATGGCCTGAAGATCCGCGGCCTCTCCAAGGCCGAGATCGACCAGCGGGTGCAGAAGGCGGCCAAGATCCTCGAGCTGGGCACGTTCCTGCAGCGCAAGCCGCGCCAGCTCTCGGGTGGCCAGCGCCAGCGTGTCGCCATGGGCCGCGCCATCGTGCGCGAGCCGGCGGTGTTCCTGTTCGACGAGCCGCTGTCCAATCTCGACGCCAAGCTGCGCGTTCAGATGCGGCTCGAAATCAAGCGGCTGCAGCGCGAGCTCGACGTCACCTCGATCTACGTGACACACGACCAGGTCGAGGCGATGACGCTGGCCGACCGCCTGATCGTCATGAACGCCGGCGTCGCCGACCAGATCGGCACGCCGATGGACGTCTACGAGCGGCCGGCGTCGGTCTTCGTGGCGGGCTTCATCGGCTCGCCCGCCATGAACTTCCTGGCCGGCAAGGTCTCGGCGGGAAGCCGGGCGATCGAACTGGCGGGCACGGGTGCGGTGCACGTGACGCTGCCGCTTGCGGTCGCGACCACGGCGACGGCCGGTACGCCCGTCGCCGTCGGCATTCGCCCGGAGCATCTGCATCCGGCGGCCGACGGGGCGCTGGAATTCGAGATCGAGCTGGCCGAGCCGCTGGGCGCCGACACGCTGCTGCACGGCCGCTTCGGCGAGGCGCGCGAGGTCGTCACCGTGCGACAGGGCGGCCACGTCCTGGCGAAGCCCGGCGAGAAGCGCCGCTACAAGGCCGAGCCCGAGCATATCCACCTGTTCGATTCGCAGACCGGCAAGCGCATCGACGACGCGGCATGACCCTCCGGGCACGCATCGAACTGGCGGGACGTCCGCGCGTCGGCGTCCTCGACGGCGAAACGATTCGCCTCCATGAAGGCACGATCTTCGAACCGGGCGCGGCGACGGGCGAAGTGGTCGCCGCGGCCGACGCGCGCTGGCTCACGCCGACCGAGCCCACCAAGATGGTGGCGCTGTGGAACAACTTCCGGGCCGCCGCCGAGAAGAACGGCTGGGCGATCCCGGCCGAGCCGCTCACCTTCCTCAAGGCCCCCAACAGCTTCACCGCGCACGGCCAGCCGATTCCGGTGCCGAAGTCCTACGCCGGCCGGGTCGCCTATGAGGGCGAGCTGGGCATCGTCATCGGCAAGGCCTGCTGCGGCGTGTCGCCGGAAGAAGCCGCGAGCCATATCCTGGGCTACACCTGCGTGAACGACGTCACGGCGATGGAGCTGCTGAACCGCGACCCGTCCTTCGCGCAATGGACGCGGGCCAAGAACTTCGATGGGTTCGGCGTGTTCGGTCCCGTGGTGGCGACCGGCCTCGATCCGCAATCGCTCACGGTGCGCACCCTGGTGAACGGACGCGAGCGGCAGAACTACCGGGTCGACGACATGATCTTCGCGCCCGCCGAGCTGGTCAGCCGCATCTCGCAGGACATGACCCTGGCGCCGGGCGACATCATCGCCTGCGGCACGTCGCTCGGCGTGCTGCCGATGAAGGCCGGCACCGTCGTCGAGATCGCCATCGACGGCATCGGCACGCTGCGCAACCAGTACGGCTAGAGTCTGTTTGGTGGTGCCGTGCCATTCCGGGAGAGGCTTCCCGGCGCCGCCACTTCGCAAAGCGCCGCGGTGAAATCAGCCAGTCCATTACCCGTGATGCGAACCGTGCTTCTAGTGCTGCAGGCGCTCGGGCTCATCGCCTGCATCGGGCTCGTCTTGTGGCCGCAACTCGAATGGTCGTTCGAGGCGGCCACCCGATATCGCGGCGACGAAGCGTCGGACTGGAAGGCCACCAATGTCTGGCTGGAAAGCGCCGAATGCGCCCGCGAGAGCGGCGCGTGGCTGGTGATCTGCGACCAGGGCAAGCTCGTTCCGATTTCCGACCGGGCTCTCGCGGACGATCCGGGCCATGCGCTGGTGCTGGCGGTGTGGGCGCTCGCGGCCGATCGCTCCATCCTCGTGATCGACGTTGCGCACCTCAATCTGATCATCAATCTCGCCGGCTTGCTCTTGCTTGCGGGCTTTCTGCTGGTGCTCGGATCGTACGTGTCTGCCGTCGTGCTGCTGCTCCTCGGTCCGTATGTCTTCCTCGAATGGTTCGGGACGTCGCCGCACTGGGCCTTCATCGGGCTCACCGCCATGCAACCGATCCTGCCGCTCGCGCTGATCGCCCGCTGGCGGCGCTGGGTGTCGCCCCTTGCGGGAGGGGGCCTCATTCTTCTCGGGCTCCTTGCCCTCGCCTTCGCGTCGCTGCTTCGGGAAGCCATCGCCCAGATGACGCTCGTCGTCACTCTCGGCACGCTGGCCTGGATCGCCGTGGCGAACCGGGGCGGCAAGCGACGTGTCGTCGGCTTGCTCGTCCTCGCGCTGGTCACCGTGCTGGCATCGCAAGCGGCACGCCTGACTGTGGCTGTTCGAGACCGGATGCATCCGGTGGAGCCGGCGGAGCTGGTGGCGACGCACGGTCTCGCGCACACGCTCTACATCGGCCTCGGCACGGTGCCGAACAGCTTCGGCATCCGGTACGACGATGCCGTGGGCCGGGAGGCCGCCGCGCGCGTGGCGCCTGACGTGAAGTATCTATCCAGGGATTATTTCAGGCTGATGTGGTCGCTCTATTTCGCGCGCTGGGCGGAGAACCCGACCGAAGTGATCCGCATCTACATGGAGAAATCCTGGTCGATCCTGAGAAACAGGATACCGGACTACTTTCCGCCGCCCTGGCTGTTCCTGCCGCTCGTCCTGGCGGTCCACTATGTTTCCAATGGCCGGGCCGCAAGCTGCGGTGCGGCGGCGTGCGACAAGCGTCTCGCCATCAATCTGGTTTGTCTGTCGTTCGTCGGCCTGTTCTTCGCGCAGGCCGTCCTGGCCTATCCCACGCGATTCTATGCGGCACCCATCGGGGCATTCATGATCGTGATGCTGGGCGTCGCCCTCGAGAATCTCGCGCACTTCCTGCGGCGGCAGGGAGTGCCCGCGCTCCGTCATCTCAGTTCGAACGGATAGATCACCTTCCAGTCGTTCTTCATGTCGACGATGGTCCAGCCGCGACGCAGCGCCTCGTCCCACGCCTTGTCGAGCTGCCCTACCGGCGACGGACGATCGTAGGCGTATTCGCGCACGCCGTCGGTGTGATGCACCAGGCCCATGAACCGCGCGCCGCCGCCGGCCGCCGTCCATTGCAGCATCTGCTGGTCGCCGTCGGAGTTGCCGAACGCCAGGACCGGGCGGCGGCCGATGAACCGGTTGATGCCCACGGGCTTGCCTGGCCCGTCGTCGATGAACTCGACCTTGGCCTCCTTCATCAGGACGGGCACGCCGTCTGGCCTCAGTTCGAACTTCGTGACACCGGACGAGCCGACCACCTGTTCCGGCGGGATGCCGTAGATGCGCTCCGTCCAGGGCCGCATGAACTCGAGGCCCCCGCCGGAAACGATGAAGGTCTTGAACTGGTGGGCACGCAGCAGCGCCAGCAGCTCGAGCATCGGCTGATAGACCAGATCGGTATAGGGCCGCCGGAAGCGCGGATGACGTGCCGTCGCGAGCCAATCCAGAACCGTCTTCGTGAAGTCCTCGGTCGTCATGCCGGCATGAGTGGCCGCGATGACCTCGATCATCGCGTTGACGCCGAGGGCGGCCAGCGCGGCCCGGTCGTCCGTCAGCACCGATCGGAACGGCTCCTGCGTGCGCCATTCGGGATGACGCGCCGCCAGCGCCTTCACGCGGTCCAGCGCGAACGCCACCTGGAAATAGACCGGCTGCTCGGTCCACAAGGTGCCGTCATTGTCGAAGCAGGCGATGCGCTCGGGAACCGGCACCCAGTCGCGCCCGCCGGCCTGTGTCGTGCGCGCGATGAAGTCGAGGATCGCGCGTTTCGTCGGTCCGTCGTTCCACGAGGGCAGGAGGTCACCCTGCGCGAATCCCGGGTTCGTCGCCGCGGCAAGGCCCGTCGCGACGACCCCCGTCAGTAGCGTCCGGCGTCTCATCGAAGGCCCCCGAGGTTTCCGTTATCCTACTTCGTCAGTTGTTCCGAGGCGACGCGGATGCGGCCGCTGCGGCGAGCCTTGTCGAGCGCCTCGTGATCCCGCTCGGTCTGGCGCGCATAGGCGAGCGAAAATTTGGCGAGGGCGTCGTCGAGGGCGGTGCTGTTGCCGCAATAGCCGGCGATCGCGGCGGCATCGCCCGACTTCGCATGGGCCAGCGCCAGCGCCCAGCCGCACAACGCACAGTATTCGAGGAAGCCCGACACGCCCTTGGTGTTTCCTTCGACCATCTCGATCCCGCCCTTCATGTCGGCGAGCTGGCGGACGTAGAAATGCCGGTCGTCCAGCTGCCCCCAGCCGAGGAAGATGTCGGGCGATCCCTGGATCATGCGCTGGCCCACCACGACACGGCGGCCCTCGTTCTCGAAGGGCATCCGATAGTCGGAGTAGGCCGCCAGCACGGACGGTTGCGCCTGCTTCACCTGCAGGAACAGCGGATCGTCGCCGTCGTTGCCCATCAGCAGCACGACCCAGCAGCCGGTCCCGACGCTGCCCACGCCGACGACCTTGCGCGCGACGTCGACGATCCGGTAACGCGACAGGAGACGCCGACGATCGTAGGACAGCGATTCCAGATAGGAATTGAGCATCCTGTCCAGCGCCTGCTCGATGGGAATCCCGCCCTCGGTGTGGGTCTCGCGCACCACCAGAGGAACGGACTCGACGATGCGGTGCTCTCCGCCGACGAGTTCGGCCAGCTTGCCGAGGACCCGCTGGTGTCCCTTGCCGCGGGCTTTGTCGATCAGCTTGCGGGCATTCTTGCGCGCCTTGGGCGACAGGCCCGACAGCACGGCGTGTTCGTCGATCCGGTCGTACCATGTGGCGAGGTGGCCCATCTCGGCATAGTGCCCCATCCGCTCGCGGTAGGAGCGCACGGTTTCCGCCGCGGCCTCGGCCGCCTGGTGCGTGTCGCCGCCCATGAAGCGCACGGCGACGGCGGCGCTGGCCGTCAGGCGCTTGAGGTCCCATTCCCAGGGACCGGGAAACACTTCGTCGAAATCGTTGATGGCGAATACCAGGTCACGCTCGGCCGAGCCGAAGACGCCGAAGTTGGAGACGTGCATGTCCCCGCAGGCGTTCACTTGCAGGCTTGTGCTGGGCGTGGTGGCGAGGTCGGAGGCCATCACGGCCGCCGATCCGCGCAGAAAGGCGAAGGGCGAGGCCAGCATGCGTGCGAAGCGCACCGGCACCAGCTTCTGGGCACGGCTGAGGTTCTGCGCCTCGAGGATGGCGATGGGGTCGGGCCTGTCGGCGTTCTCTCGAAACTGTGCGTGGCTCTCGCGTGGCACGGACTCGCGCAGTCTCTTCCCGGCCGCCTTGCGTTCGGCCACGGATTGACGCGGCGCGGTGAAACGACCGAGCGTCTCGCCGGCCGAGGCCGAGATCATGCGTTGGAACGGCGGATCGATTTCCGATCGCTCGGCTGGCGTGTTCAATGTGGATCTCCCGGACGGCCGGACGCCGCCGGGAGCAAGACTAGTCTATCGTTGGATGCGCGAAGTACACGAGGTCGATACGGATTGCGTATGGACCGGGTATCGCGAACCACCCGCCCGGCCTAGAATTCGGGGGCAACCAGGGAGAGACGGGGATGGACGCCAAAGTCAGGACCACCAAGGGACGCTGTCGGCTTTACGACAGCGTGCTCGACACGATCGGCGACACGCCCTGCATCAGGATCAATGCGCTCGCGCCCAAGGGCGCCACGATCTATGTCAAGGCCGAGGCCTTCAATCCCGGCGGGTCGGTCAAGGATCGTCTCGCCGTCAACATCATCGAGGCGGCGGAGCGCATCGGAACGCTCAAGCCCGGCCAGACCGTGGTCGAGGCGACCAGCGGCAATACCGGCATCGGCCTCGCCATGGTCTGCGCCCAGAAGGGCTATCCGCTGGTCGTCACCATGGCCGACAGCTTCTCGATCGAGCGGCGCAAGCTGATGCGCATGCTGGGCGCCAGGGTCGTGCTCACGCCGCGCGCCCAGAAGGGCTTCGGCATGTACCAGAAGGCCGTCGAACTCGCGAAGGCGAACGGCTGGTTCCTCGCCCACCAGTTCGAGACCGAGGCCAATGCCGAAATCCATGAGACCACGACGGCGCGCGAGATCCTGGCCGACTTCCAGGGCCAGCGGCTCGACTATTTCGTGAGCGGCTACGGCACCGGCGGCACGGTGACTGGCGTGGCCCGCGTGCTGCGCAAGGAGCGGCCGGAGACGAAGATCATCCTGACCGAGCCCGCCAACGCCCAGCTCGTCGGCAGCGGCAAGCCGCAGGAGCGCGGCGCCGACTGCTCGCCTGCGGTCAGCCATCCCGCGTTCGAGCCGCATCCCATCCAGGGCTGGACGCCGGACTTCATTCCGCTCGTGCTGCAGGAGTCGATCGACCGCAAGTTCTACGACGAGCTTGTGCCGATCCCCGGTCCCGAGGGCATCAAGTGCGCGAAGGCGCTGGCGCAGAAGGAAGGCATTTTCACCGGCATCTCCGGCGGCTCGACCTTCGCCGTGGCGCTGAAGGTGGCGGAGAAGGCGGCGCCCGGTTCGGTCATCCTCTGCATGCTGCCCGACACCGGCGAACGCTATCTCACGACGCCGCTGTTCGACGGCATCATCGACGACATGGACGAGGCCGAGATCTCCATCTCGAAGTCCACGCCAGGCTATCAAATGGGGTAGAACTCATCGGAGCGCGCCACTCCAGTGGCGCTCAAGCTTTGTCGCTGACGAGCCGAGCATGAGCGCCACTGGAGTGGCGCGCTCCTTTGACGACCCTTCTTGTCACTCGCGATTCGTGAACCGCGCGTTGCCCAGACCGGTGCCGATCGTCATGACGCCCCAGTGTTCGACGTCCTTCATGTTCGGGACCTCGCTCAGGCCCTGAACGACGGCGTCGTTGTGGATCAGGATGAAGACGTCGTGGCCGCCGATCCTGGGCAGGTGCGCCGAGAGCGCGGCCGCGAGATTGAAGGACTTGCCCTCCCAGTTGCCGGGCAGGTTCTGGCCGCCCTTCAGGATGAAGCCGTGATCGTCGATCAGGCCGGGGCATCCGATGCCCATGAAGGGCGCCAGCTTCATCTTCTCCTCGCCCGCGCGGTCGATCAGCTTGGCGAGCATGGCGCCGATCTTCTCGATCGCCTCGTCGCGCCCGGGCTTGTCGTCGGCGTGGCGCCAGACCTGGCGCTTCCACACGTCGGCTTCCTCGACCTCGCCGCGCTTGCCTGAATTGAGTTCGACGACGCCGACGCGGACGTTGGTGCCGCCAATGTCGACGGCGAGGATGGCGTCGTGTCCCGCCATCACCCAGCTGGGCGCGAGATGTACGGCACCGATCAGGCCGGCTTCGTCGGGATCGTTCTGGATCGCCGCGAGCTCGATTTTAATGCCGTCGGCCGCCAGCATGATGCTGGTGCGGCCCATCGCCAGCTCTCCGATCCTGCTGCCGATCATGCCCCCGCCGATGACGATACGCTGCGTGTCCTTCCACGTGTCCAGTCGGAGGAAGCGCCGAATCACGGTCGCCAGTTCGCCGGCGAACTCCTCCACGACGGTGTGGACGAGGCCCGCTGACACCGGGTCGCCGCTGGACAGCAATTTGTCGAGCTTGGACTTCGAGACTTCCTCCATTGGCACGTCGCCGAACGGATCCTCTCCACGTTCTTTCAGACGGTCTCGCCAATCGGCCAGAATGGCCTGGAAGGCGCGGCGGCTGGCGCGATCGCCGACGAAGCCTTCCTCGTCGCGCAGTTCCTCGTTGTAGGTGTCGACGGTGACGGCGGGCAGGACGCGACCGCCGTGGATCAGGCCGGAAGGCGCGGCGGCCGGCTCGTCGATGGGGGCCGCGTCTCGAGCTTCTGACTTCACGCCCATGCGGCATCTCCCTCTTGTGCGCCTTGAACGGACGGGACGGGTACAAAGTTCCCCCTGCGGCGCGATGGCAAGGCAACATGGCTGCCTTTCGGGCGTTGTGCGGGCCATGAAACTCTTCAAGTGCCAGAGCTGCCGGCAGATCCTCTATTTCGAGAACGATGTCTGTGTGAAATGCGGGCACAAGCTCGGCTACGTTCCCGAGGCAGCGACGCTTTCGGCGCTGGAACCGGAAGGCGAGCTGTGGCGCTCTCTGGCGTCGCCGAACGTCCTCTACCGGTTCTGCGCCAACGCCCGGCATGCGGCCTGCAACTGGCTGGTGGAGTCGACGTCACCGGAGACTTTCTGCCTCTCCTGCCGGCACAACAGGATGATCCCCGACCTGTCGATCGCCGATAATCTCGCCAACTGGCAGAAGATCGAGATCGCCAAGCACCGGATGTTCTATTCCCTGCTGCGCTTCAAGCTGCCGGCGCCGACCAAGGCCGAATCGCTGGAGGCAGGCCTCGCCTTCGACTTCCTGGCAGAGCTTCCGGATCCCAACGCACCCAGGGTCATGACCGGCCACGACAACGGGCTGATCACCCTGGCGCTGGCCGAGGCCGACGATGCCTGCCGCGAACAGAATCGTGTCGCCATGCATGAGCCGTATCGCACGCTGATCGGCCATTTCCGGCACGAGATCGGGCACTACTACTGGGACCGCCTGGTGCGCGACGGCGGCCAGCTCGACGCCTGCCGCGCGATCTTCGGCGACGACAGCCAGGATTACGGCCAGGCGCTGCAGAACCACTATGCCAACGGCGCACCCGCCGACTGGCAGGACCACTTCGTCAGCCAGTACGCGACCTCGCATCCATGGGAGGATTTCGCCGAGACCTGGGCGCACTACCTCCACATCGTCGATACGCTGGAGATCGCGCGCGCCTTCGGCCTGTCGACCCAGCCGCGTCTGGCCAAGGGCGAGGAGCTGGATGCCAGCGTCGACTTCGATCCCTACCGCGCCGACGAAATCGGCCAGCTGATCGACAGCTGGCTGCCCTTGTCGCTGGCGCTCAACAGCCTCAACCGCGCCATGGGCCAGCCCGACCTCTATCCCTTCGTTCTGTCACCGCCGGCGATCGAGAAGCTGGGCTTCATCCATAAGCTCGTGCACGGCGGTATCGCGTCGACCACTCCAATGCCGGCTGCGCCCGTGACGCCTGCCGCCCCAGCTATACCCTCACCCTGAGGAGCGAACGCAGTGAGCGTCTCGAAGGGTGGGCACGCGCACCGCGCTTGTTGCTCATCCTTCGAGACGCCGTGCTGCGCACGGCTCCTCTGGATGAGGTTGGGGGGCGATGTGGGATAGAAAGGCCGAATTCTTTCTCAGCGGTGCTTCTGCTGACGGTAGTGATCGGCCAGCGCGTCGCGGCCGAAATCGGCGGCGAGGTCGCGCCACACCGCATGGACGTGGTTGGCACCGTTCTGCGTGTTGTCGTGCTCGATCAGGGTCACGGGGCCGTGGACCCGGAAGTAGTGCGCCTCGCCTGGTGTGACTGACCCCGCCCAGGCGAAACGAAAGGTCGCGAGACCCTGCTGCATCACGCGCTGCTTCTGCTGGGGCCAGAAGATCGGCGGCGAGCGTTCCGAGGAAACGGTCCATCAGCGCCTCGACCAGGGTGCGTTGCGCGCCGGTCATCTCACCCAGCAACAAGCCCTTCGGGCTGCCGAGATCCTGTTCGCGCTGCGGGCTCGCCACGATCTCGCCGAACGAGCGGTTGGCGATGGTCGCGGCCTGTCGTTGCTGTTCGCTGAGGCCGGCCATGATCTGGCGGGCAATGTCTTCGGAGGCGCCGAGCAGGCGGAAGCCGCGATTGGGGCCGTCGCGCACCGTGGCGGGATGGGCGCCGGTGAAGAACGGCGTCACGGCGACATGGCCGGCAGCGGGCAGGGCCACGTTCAGCGAGAGGTGATGGCCTTCGAAGCGCCAGCCCCAGGGGAAGCGGCCGGGCGTGCCGAACACCGAGACGTAATAGCGGGCGGGGTCGCGGAAGCTGCCCTGCTGCTCGCGCAACACGCCTTCGAGCAGGCGCACGCCGTCGAGCAGTTCGAGGCCGCGCTGGTTCAGCACCGAGGCGAAAAGTGCGCGGGCCGCGTCGGCCTGGTTCTGCAGCATCTCGCCGAGGGCGAGACCCGGGCGGCTGCGCGGGATGTAGTGCCAGTCTAGGCGACTGGCCGAGTCGAAAGCGATCATCGCCTTCTGGCGCTGGCCCTCGTCGAGGGAGATCAGGAACCGATTGGCGGCGTCGGCGATGCGCTGCGCGGCGTCGACCGTCTGGGCGCTGGCCGCACCGAACGGCAGCAGTGCGACCGCCGCCAGCACGGTCCGCCGCGTGGGCGGGCCGTGGTGGTGGTGGTGGTGATGGT
>JAKFVZ010000081.1 GCA_021732965.1 Reyranella sp. | reverse complement strand
ACACCTTGGCCGGGCGCAGGTTGGCGAAGAGGTCCATCTCCTTGCGCAGGCGCAGCAGGCCGCGCTCGGGCTTCTTGCTGAAATCTGCGGTGTCCCACTTCGGGCCGCCGACCGAGCCGAACAGCACGGCATCGGCTTCCAGCGCGGTCTTCATGGCGTCGTCGCTGAGCGGCACGCCGTGCTTGTCGAGGGCGGCGCCACCGACCAGGTCCTCGGTGATGTCGAAGCCGATCGCGCGCTTCTTGCCCATCCAGGCAATGATCTTGCGGACTTCGTTCATAACCTCGGGGCCGATGCCGTCGCCGGGCAGCACGAGCAGATTGCGATTGGACGCCATGATGGTCAGGTCTTCCGTTGGGTTAGAATTCAGATCGTTGGAGCGTTCTTTGCCCGAGTGACATGACCTCATCCTGAGGAGCGCCGTTTTCGGCGCGTCTCGAAGGATGGGCAACAGGCGCGGTGTCCGTTGCCCATCCTTCGAGACGCTCGCTGCGCTCGCTCCTCAGGATGAGGCCGGGGTTATGTTCTCAGGCCGCGCCGTGCAGCCAGGGCTGGGACTCGCTCTGGCGGCGCTCGAAGTCGTCGATGTCCGACTTCTTCTCCATCGTCAGGCCGATATCGTCGAGGCCTTCCATGAGGCACTTCTTGCGGAAGGGATCGATCTCGAAGCGGACGGTACCGCCGTCCGGACCCTTGATCTCCTGCTTCTCGAGGTCGACCTCGATGATGGCGTTGGAGCCGCGGCTCGCATCGTCCATCAGCTTGGCGATGATCTCCTTCGGCATCTTGATCGGCAGGATGCCGTTCTTGAAGCAGTTGTTGTAGAAGATGTCGGCGAAGTCCTCGGAAATGATGCAGCGGATGCCGAAGTCGAGCAGCGCCCAGGGCGCGTGCTCGCGGCTCGAGCCGCAGCCGAAGTTGGGACCCGCCACGATGATCTTGGCGTTCTGGTAGGCCGGCTGGTCGAGGACGAAGTCCTTCTTCTGGCCGTCCGCCGTCCAGCGCATCTCGTAGAACAGGCCGTCCTTGAGACCCGTGCGCTTGATGGTCTTCAGGAACTGCTTCGGAATGATCATGTCGGTGTCGACATTGACCATGGGCAGCGGCGCAGCGACGCCGCTCAGCGTCGTGAATTTTTCCATGAGACCTCCCGGAAAGGCCGGAATAAACGGGCTTTCCGGGCCGGGGTCAAGCCGCCGATTCTCGACTAGCGGGTCTTGATGACCAGCGTGTTGGCGATCATGTCGTGCAGCCCGCGCTTGCGCTCGGTGAAGCCGACCATGATGTAGCCGATGCAGAAGATCAGGGCGGAGAGGATCTTGGCGAAATACCGCCCCGTGGCATTGAGGAAGCTGAGGCGCTTGCCGTCGCCGGTCACGACCCTCAGCCCCATGGCCATCTTGCCGACCGTGGCGCCCCGCTCGGAGCTCTCCATCAGGGCGAAATAGAGCCAGAAGACGAGGATCGACAGCAGGTTTGCCGTCGGGTCGATATTCTCGGGATTCTCGAAGTCCATGTATTTGACGCCGAACACAGACATCACGACGCCCAGCACCAGACTGACGAGGATGGCGTCGATGATGTAAGCCACGACGCGGATCCAGAAGCCGCCATAGGCGACCGGGGCGATGCCCGCCTGCTGGGCGTCCCAGACGGGCGGTGGGGGCGGGGCGGCGGAACCTGAGTTCGGAACGCTGGCCATGTGTCTCTCCACGAGGGTCGGCGAAAACGACGTGCCTACATTGGCCACGGGCGTTCCCGACTGCAAATAGAAACGGGCGATGCCCTGCGGCACCGCCCGTCTGTCGTCCGTCCTGGAACGGCGATTACTGGAAGTCGCGAACGTCGGCGAGCGTGCCCCGGATGGCGGCCGCCGCGGCCATCGCCGGGCTCACCAGGTGGGTACGGCCGCCACGGCCCTGACGGCCCTCGAAGTTGCGGTTCGAGGTCGAGGCGCAGCGCTGGCCAGGCTCGATGCGGTCGGCGTTCATGGCCAGGCACATCGAGCAGCCCTGCAGGCGCCATTCGAAGCCCGCCTCGATGAAGATTTTGTCCAGACCTTCACGCTCGGCCTCGGCCTTCACCAGGCCGGAGCCCGGCACGACCATCGCCGACACGTTCGAGGCGACCTTGCGGCCGCGTGCGATCTCGGCGGCGGCGCGCAGGTCTTCGATGCGGCCGTTGGTGCACGAGCCGATGAACACGCGGTCGATCGGAACGTCGACGAGGCGCGTGCCCGGCGTCAGGCCCATGTAGGCCAGCGACCGGGTCCAGGCCTCGCGGCGGTTCTCGTCCGGTGCGTTGGCCGGATCAGGAACGACGTCGGTGATCGGCAGCGCGTCCTGCGGGCTCGTTCCCCAGGTCACCATCGGCGGAATGTCCGAGGCGTTGAGGTTGAGCTGCACGTCGAAGTGAGCGTCCTTGTCCGACGGCAGGCGACGCCACTGGCTCAGCGCCAGGTCCCAGGCCCCGCCCTTCGGCGCGAACGGCCGTCCGGCGAGATACTGGAAGGTCGTCTCGTCCGGCGCGATCAGGCCGGCGCGGGTGCCCGCCTCGATCGACATGTTGCAGACAGTCATGCGGCCTTCCATCGTGAGCTCACGGATGGCGCGGCCGGCATACTCGATCACGTAGCCGGTGCCGCCGGCCGTGCCGAGCTTGCCGATGATGGCCAGGATGACGTCCTTGGCGGTGACGCCGAGCGGCAGGCTGCCCTCGACCGCGACGCGCATGTTCTTGGCCGGCTTCTGGATCAGCGTCTGCGTGGCGAGCACATGCTCGACCTCGGAGGTGCCGATGCCGAAGGCCAGCGCGCCGAACGCGCCGTGCGTCGAGGTGTGGCTGTCGCCGCACACGATCGTCATGCCGGGCAGGGTCAGGCCCTGCTCGGGGCCGATCACGTGCACGATGCCGCGACGCGGGTCGTTCAGGTCGAAGTACGGCACGTGGAAGTCGGCGACGTTCTTCTCCAGCGTCTCGACCTGGACGCGCGACTCCTCGTCCTCGATGCCCTGGCTGAAGTCCGTCGTCGGCGTGTTGTGGTCGGCGACCGCAATGGTGGCGTCGGGGCGGCGAACCGGCCGTCCCGCCATGCGCAGGCCCTCGAAGGCCTGCGGGCTGGTCACTTCGTGAACGAGGTGACGATCGATGTAGATGACACAGGTCCCGTCGTCCTGGCGATGGACGACGTGGCTGTCCCAGATCTTCTCGAACAGGGTCCGCGGAGGCGGCGGCGGCGCCGGCGGGGTGGCCGACTTCTTGCGGAACGCCATGGTGCGCCTACTTCTTCCCGCCGCCCTTGGCGTTGCGGACGCTCTTCTCTTCCTTCGGCTTTTCCTTCTTGAGCTTCTCGCGGCGCGGACGCTTGAGAGCCTCCTCGGCCTGCGTGGCGATCAGCTCGCGCTGGGCCTCGGTGTCCTCGGCGATGCGGCTCGCCTTGCCGCGCAGATCGCGCAGGTAGTAGAGCTTGGCGCGGCGCACGACGCCCTTACGGACGACCTCGATTTCCCAGATGTTCGGGCTGTAGAGCGGGAACACGCGCTCCACGCCTTCGCCGAAGCTGATCTTGCGCACCGTGAACGACGAGTTCACGCCGGCATTCTTGCGGCCGATGCACAGGCCTTCATAGACCTGAAGGCGCTCGCGGTTACCTTCCTGCACCTTCACGTGCACCTTCAGCGTATCGCCCGATTCGAAATACGGAACGGGCCGCTCTTCCTGCACCTTGTCGATCGTCGTCTGGCCGATCGCGTCGAGAATGTTCATCTCATCCATCCTTTCGTCACTTCTCATCGTTTCCCGCCGCGGTCCGGCGCGCGGCCCAAAGGTCGGGTCGTCGCCTCCGCGTGATCTCTTCCCGCTGCTTCATCCGCCAGTCGGCGACCTTGCCGTGGTGCCCCGAGACCAGAACCTCCGGCACGCGCCGTTCGATTCCATCGGGGCCTGCCCAGGTCGCGGGCCGGGTGTAGTGCGGGTACTCCAACAATCCGTCCTCGAAACTCTCCTCGTTCGCCGAATCGGCCGCGCCCATCACACCGGGCAGCAGCCGTACGCAACAATCCATCATCGCCATGGCCGCGATCTCGCCGCCCGAAAGCACGAAATCGCCGACCGATATCTCCTCCAGCGCGTGGGCCTCGATGACGCGCTCGTCGACGCCCTCGAACCGCCCGCACACCATCAACACGCCCGGCCCCGCCGCCAGCTCCCGCCCGCGCGCCTGACTGAACGGCGCGCCACGCGGCGAGAGCAGCACCTTCGGTACGCCCGCCATCCCCGGTGCCTGGGCGACCGCCTCGATCGCCGCCGACAGCACGTCGGGTTTCATCACCATGCCGGCGCCGCCTCCGAAGGGCGCATCGTCCACCGTGCCATGGCGATCCCTGGCGAACCGCCTGATGTCGACGGCCTCCAGCGACCACATACCCTCCCGCAGCGCCCGGCCGGCCAGGCTCTCGCCCAACGGGCCCGGAAACATCTCCGGGAAAAGCGTAAGCGCAGTTGCGCGCCACACCTTTATTCCTCCGCCTCCTTCGCCGGCCCGCCCGTCAGCAAACCTGCCGGCGGATTGACCGTAACCTTGCCGCCCCCGACATCGACCTCGGGCACCGCCTCGTCGGTGAAGGGCAGCATCACCGAATGTCTCGATGCGCTGCCTCCCGACACTTCCATCGTCCGCCCGGCGCCGAAATCGTGAAAGGCCATGACCTTCCCCCAATCCCGGCCGTCCCGGTCGAACGCGGCGAGCCCGATCAGGTCCGCCTCGTACCACTCCCGCTCGCCCGTCTCCGGCAGCCGCTCGCGCTCCACATAGAGCCGCAAACCCCGTACTGCCTCGGCCGCCGTGCGATCGGCTACGCCTTCGATCCGGGCCAGCACCGCGCCCTTCACGGAACTCAGCGCCTCGACCCGGTACTCCTTCGTCCCTTTCTCGTCCGACAGCGCGCCGTAGGAGGCAATCGCCATCGGATCCTCGGTGTAGCTCCTGATGCGCACCAGGCCGCGGACTCCGTGGGGTGCCGAAACGACGCCCAGCAGGATGCGACCCTTGCTCATCGGAACCACGGCCCGATCAGGTGGCCGCAGCCTCCGGCGCGGGCTCGGCGGCGGCAGCCGCGGCGGCCTCGGCCTTCATGCGCTCCTGCGCCTTGGCGCGCGGGGCGGACTTCTTGGTCTGCTCGCGGCGCTCGCGCGGCTTCATCAGCTCGGCCTGCGACAGGAACTTCGCGACGCGGTCGGACGGCTGCGCGCCGACCTTCAGCCAGTGGGCGATGCGCTCCTTGTCGAGCGTCAGGCGCTGCGCGTGGTCGCGCGGCAGCAGCGGATTGTAGGTGCCCAGCTTCTCGATGAAGCGGCCGTCGCGCGGGCTGCGCGAATCGGCGACGACGATGTGGAAGAACGGACGCTTCTTGGCGCCGTGACGGGTCATGCGGATTGCGATCATTCTCTCAAGTCCTCTCTTCAGTCTCTCGATTCGTCGATCTGTCTAACTTCGTTCAACCTTCAGCGCGGAAAGCCAGGCGGCATGCCCATGCCGCCGCCCAGGCTGCGCATGAACCCCTTCTCGCCGAGCTTGTTCACCCGCTTCATCATCTTCAGCATGTCGGCGTGCTGCTTGAGCAGCTTGTTGACGTCCTGCACCTGCACGCCCGAGCCCTTGGCGATGCGCTTCTTGCGCGAGGCGTGGATCATGTCGGGGTTGCGACGCTCCTTCGGCGTCATCGCGAGGATGACCGCTTCCTGGCGCTTGAGCTGACCCTCGTCGATCTTGGCCTTGGACATCGCGGCCTTGGCCTGCATCGCGCCCGGCAGCATGCCCATCAAGCCCGACAGCCCGCCCATCTTGCGCAGCTGGCGGAGCTGGTTGAGCAGGTCGTCCATGTCGAACTGGCCCTTGCGGACCTTGGCGGCGAGCTTCTCGGCGTCTTCCTTGTCGATCGTCTCGGCGGCGCGCTCGACCAGCGAGACGATGTCGCCCATGCCGAGGATGCGGGACGCGATACGATCGGGATGGAACGGCTCCAGCGCGTCGAACTTCTCGCCGACGCCGATCAGCTTGACCGGGCGGCCAGTGACGGCGCGCATCGAGAGGGCCGCACCGCCGCGCGCGTCGCCGTCGACGCGGGTCAGCACGATGCCGGTGACGGCCAGCCGGTCGTTGAAGGCCTTGGCCACGTTCACGGCGTCCTGGCCGGTCATGGCGTCGGCGACGAGCAGCGTCTCCTTCGGCTTGGCCAGGTCGCTGATGTCGGCGACTTCCTTCATCAACTCTTCGTCGATGGAGAGGCGGCCCGCCGTGTCGAGGATGAGGACGTCGAAGCCTTCGCGCTTGGCCGTCTCGAGCGCGCGTCGCGTGATGGCGAGCGGCATTTCGAGCGGGACGATCGGCAGGGTCGGGACGCCGGTCTGCTCGCCCAGCACCTTGAGCTGGTGCTGCGCGGCCGGGCGACGCGTGTCGAGCGAGGCCATCATGACCTTGCGCCGCGTCGAGAAGGTGCCGCCGAACATCTCGGCCGCCATGCCCTGCGGCCCTTGGCTCAGGCGATAGGCGATCTTGGCCGAGGAGGTGGTCTTGCCGGAGCCCTGGAGGCCGACCATCAGGATGACGACCGGCGGGATGGCCCCGAGATCGAGATCGGCGACGGTGCCGCCCAGCATCTCGACCAGGTGGTCGTTGACGATCTTGATGACCATCTGGCCCGGCGTAACCGAGCGGATGACATCGGCGCCGATCGCCTTCGGGCGGACTTCGTCGACGAACTGGCGGACGACGGGCAGCGCCACGTAGGCTTCGAGCAGAGCGGTCCGCACCTCGCGCAGGGCCGCATCGACATCGGCCTCGGACAGCGCACCGCGCCCCCGAAGCTTGTCGAAAACATCGCCCAGACGCTTGCTAAGACCCTCGAACATCACGCTCCCGTTCGCTCAAAGACGTATCGCGCCGATGCGCGAACCTTCGCGGATCAGCGGAGCTCCCCGAAGGGGGAACCATGTAAATCGGCACGACCGATTGAGCCGGCGGGGTATAAGGCTTGCCGCGTCAGGAGTCAAAACGCTTGGACGGCTCGTCTAACCCATTGAATAACAACGATTCCCGGCGCCTCCCGGGCTGGTCTGTGCTGGCCTTTCTGGTCGCCGCGCCGCTGATCGGGCTGGCCGCTTTCTGGCTTTTGCCCGATCGGACCAACCTGTCGATGCTGGCCATCTTCTTCTCGGCAGGCCTGCTGGGCATCGGGGTCGCGGTCCTGCCGCTCGGCCGGAACGCGCCGGCCGCCCTCGGCTTGCGGCCCGTGGGCTGGCGCCCAATCGTCCTTGCGGTGGTGGGCACCACGGTCCTGTCCTTCGTCGTCAGCCAGCTTGGGCCGCAGCCCGAGGGGGTGCGGCAAGTCACGGAGGGCATCCAGGGTGTGCGGGCACTCCAGACCCTGGCCGTCCTGGGCATTCTGGCCCCGCTTGCAGAAGAACTCGTTTTCCGCGGCCTGCTCTACGGCTGGCTGGCCGGCCGGTGGAGCAACCTCGTCGCTTTCGTGATCAGCTCGCTGGCTTTCGCGGCCGCCCATACAGAGCCCGTGCACATTCTTCTGGTCCTGCCGCTGGGCTTCTGGTTCGGCTGGCTGCGCTGGCGTACCGACTCGCTGTTGCCGACGATCGTGGCGCACATGATCAACAACACGATCGCCGTGGCGGCCGCGGCGTTCCTGGGCGGCTCCTGATCGGAGAGATCAGGAGGCGAGCTTGCGTTCGACGAAGTCGAGCCGGTCCTGGCCCCAGAAGATTTCGCCGTCGATGACGAAGGACGGAGCACCGAAGACGCCCTGCTCGATGGCGTGTTTGGTGTAGGCCTCGCGCTTCTCGGCGATGCCCGGTGCTTCGCTGGCCTTCATCACGGCGGCACTGTCGAGGCCGCATCCGTCGATGATCGCCTTCAGCGTGTCGGGATCGCCGCTGTTCTTCTCCTCGGCCCACAGGCCGGTCAGCACGGCGTGTGCGACCTTGATGGCGTCTGCCATGCGGCCCTCCTCGCGCAGCGCGATCACGCACTTCGCGGCCGGCACCTCGTTGGCGGGAAAGAACTTGGGCTCGAGCGTCGTCTTGACGCCGAGATGGTCACGCCAGCGCTTCAGCTCCATCATGCGATAGGCTTGGCGCTGCGGTGAGCGCTTGGGCAGCGGCAAGCCGCCGGACACGGCGAAGATCGAGCCGAAATCCACCGGCCAGATCGTGACCGTCGCGCCATGCTTCTTCGCCATGGCGTCGAAGCGCGCGGACCCGAGATAGGTCCACGGCGAATTCAGCGAGACATAGTAGTCGACATGCTTGCCCATGCGTTCCTCGTTTTTCTCCGGTGGCGCGGACTGTGGCGCAAAGCCCGTCGATGCGCCATCTTCGCGATGTGACTGTGTTTTCCGACCGAGCCATCGCCATCACCGGCGGCGACGCCGCCTATTTCGGCCTGATGCGCGATTGCATCGAGTCGCTTCAGGCGACGGACGAGGGTCGGGCGCTGGCGCTGGGCGTGCTCGATTGCGGATTGACCGGGGAGCAACGTGCGTGGTGTCGCGAACGCGGCGCAACGCTCGTCGTGCCCGAGTGGGACTTCGACTTTCCGGGCCGCGAGAACCTGAAGGACGGCTACAAGGCGCTGACGGCGCGGCCCTTCCTGCCGCGCTACTTTCCGGGCTTTGACCTGTATCTCTGGATCGACGGCGACTGCTGGGTACAGCAGGGCGACGCGGTCGACCTGTTCCTTGCCGCTGCCCGCACCGGCGCGCTGGCCGTGGCGCCGGAAATCCATCGCTCGATGCGCCACTACCGCCACGCCTGGAAGGAATTCTCGACGATCAACGGCGCGGCGTTCGAGGCCTGCTTCGACCGGGAAACCGCCGAGCGGCTGATCCGCTATCCGCTGATCAATGCCGGTGTTTTCGCGCTCGCGGCCGGGGCGCCTCACTGGCGGGGCTGGGCGGAACTGCTAGGCGAAGCCTTGCAGCGGTCCACCGACATGACCGACCAGGTGGCGCTGAACGTCATGGTCTACGACCGCGGCTTCGCCTGCGAACCGCTGCCCAGTCGCTGCAATTGGCCGGTTCATCACGCCACGCCGGCCTGGGACGCCGGCCGCGGCCTGTTCGTGGAGCCGGCCATGCCCTACGAGGCGCTCGGCATCCTGCATCTCACGATCTACACCAAGCGGCTGGCCACGTTGGACGTGCGAGAAATCGGCGGCTCGCAGGCCGGGCAGGTGCGGGCGCGCTCGTTGCGCTGGCCCGGCCGAACCGCCATATAGCGCCGCATGGCCGGAACGCCTTTTCTCAAGATGCACGGGCTGGGCAACGACTTCGTCGTGCTCGATGCGCGCCGCGCTGCGCTCGATCTGACGCCGCCACGCCGCCGCGCCATCGCGGACCGCCGCCTGGGCGTGGGCTGCGACCAGCTCATCGTGCTGGAGCCGCCGACCGAAGGCGAGGCCGACGTCTTCATGCGCATCTACAATCCCGACGGCACCGAGGCCCAGGCCTGCGGCAACGCCACGCGCTGCGTCGCCTCGGTGGTGATGGACGAACTCAAGGCCGAGGAAGCGACGATCCAGACGATCGCCGGCCTGCTCGAATCGCAGAAGGTCGGCCGCGGCGCCAACGGCCTGCCGGTGATCTCCGTCGACATGGGACTGGTGCGCATGGACTGGCGCGAGATTCCGGTCGCGACGGCGTGCGACACGAAGCATATGCCGGTCGGCATCGGCCCGCTGCAGGATCCGGTCGGCACCAATGTCGGCAATCCGCATGCGACCTTCTTCGTCGACGATCTGGCGGCGATCCCGATCACGGAGCTGGGGCCCAGGCTGGAGCACGATCCGTTCTTTCCCGAGCGTGTGAACGTCGGCGTCGCCCAGGTGATCGGCGATAACAAGGTGAGGCTCAGCGTCTGGGAACGCGGCGCGGGCCTGACGCTCGCCTGCGGGTCGGGCGCCTGCGCGGCCGGCGTCGCCGCCGCGCGGCGCTGGTTGACCGGCCGCAAGGTCGACGTCGTTGTCGAGCACGGCACGCTCACCATCGAGTGGCTGCGCGACGATCATGTCTCGATGACCGGCGGCATTGCGCTCGCCTACCGGGGCGAACTCGACCGCTCCCTGCTTTCCTGAGGTGCCGCGGTGAGCGAGACGGAACCCGAGAAGAAGGGCTGGTTCGCGCGGTTTCGCCGGGGAACCCCGGCTGTCGAGACGCCAAGGCCGCCCGAGCCATCCACGCCCGAGGTCGAGAAGCCGGAACCGGTTGAGACGGCCGTCGCGGCCGAGTCCGAACCTGAGCCGGCTCCCGTCGAAGCAGTGGCGGAGAAGGAACCCGAGATCGAGAAGCCCGAGGTCGAAAAGAAGGGCTGGCTGTCGCGACTGCGCGAGGGCCTCTCGAAGTCGACCAAGAAGGTCGCCGAGAGCATCACCGGCCTCTTCACCAAGAAGAAGCTCGACCAGCAGACGCTCGACGATCTCGAGGATGCGCTGATCCAGGCCGATCTCGGCGTCGCCGTCGCCAGCCGGCTCGTGGCCAAGCTCGGCAAGGAGCGCTTCGGCAAGGAAGTCACCGACGAGGAAGTGCGCGCGGCCTTCGCCGACGACATCGCGGAGATTCTCCAGCCGGTCGCCGTGCCGCTGTCCATCGATCCTGCGCGCAAGCCGCATGTCGTGCTGGTGATCGGCGTGAACGGCAGCGGCAAGACCACGACCATCGCCAAGCTCGCGGGCCTCTACAAGGGCGAGGGCCGTTCGGTGATGCTGGCGGCGGGCGATACGTTCCGCGCCGCCGCCGTCGAACAGCTCAAGGTGTGGGGCGATCGCGCCGGCGTGCCGGTCGTGTCCAAGCCCACCGGCGCCGATGCCGCGGGCCTCGCCTACGAGGCACTCGAGCGCGCGCGCGCCGAGAAGACCGACGTGCTGCTGATCGACACTGCGGGCCGGCTGCACAACAAGACCAACCTGATGGAAGAACTCGCCAAGATCGTGCGCGTGATCCGCAAGCTCGATCCCGAAGCGCCGCATTCCTGCCTGCTGGTGCTCGATGCCACCACCGGCCAGAACGCCCATGCCCAGGTGGAGACGTTCAAGGCCATGTCGCCGGTCGATGCGCTGGTGCTGACCAAACTCGACGGCAGCGCCAAGGGCGGTGTGCTGGTGGCGCTCGCCGAGAAGTTCAAGCTGCCGGTCGTCGCCATCGGCGTCGGCGAAGGCATCGACGACCTGCGGCCGTTCGAGGCGCGGGCCTTTGCGCGCGGATTGATGGGATTGCCGGCATGAGCGAGAAGAGCGGTGACGACAACGGCATGCGCAAGCTCTACGCCACGGCGCTCGAACTCGGGCCGCTGCTCCTGTTCTTCGTCGCCAACGGCCGCTGGGGCATCTACTGGGGCACCGGCATCTTCATCGTCGCGACCGCGATCGCATTGCCTCTTTATCGCCTGCTGGAGAAGCGCTGGCCGGTCATGCCGCTGGTCGGCGGCTTCTTCGTGCTGGTGTTCGGCGGCCTCACCATCTGGCTGCAGGACGACACCTTCATCAAGCTGAAGCCGACCATCGTGAACTGCCTGTTCGCCGTGATCCTGGGCGGCGGGCTCGTGCTGTTCAGGAAGCCGCTGCTGAAGCCGCTGTTCGGCGCGGCCTTCAAGCTCACCGACGAGGGCTGGTATCAGCTCACGATGCGCTGGACGATGTTCTTCTTCGTGCTGGCGATCGTGAACGAGGTGATGTGGCGGAACTTCCCGACCGACACCTGGATCGCCAGCAAGATGTTCCTGAGCTTCCCGCTCACGCTGGTCTTCGCCTTCCTGCAGATTCCGCTGCTGAAGAAGTATTGGGACGGCGACGACAATCCTTTTGCACGCGGTAGCTGACGCTTAACTTTGTCATCCTGAGCGCAGCGAAGGATCTCACGCCCGCTCGGGAGTCCGTTGGTCGCTCCGTCAGGTCCTTCGCTTCGCTCAGGACGACAATTAGACGCCCTCGGGCTTCCTGGGCGGCCACATGCGGGCGAGGTCGCCGGTCGGGTTGGAGTAGGTCGCGAAGTCGGCCTTGTCGCGCGATTCGTGGAAATGCGCGAGCGCCCAGACGACGGTCGGAAAGGCGAGCTGGTCCCACGGAATGTCGGCCCAGTCGACCAGCGCCACTTCCTCGCTCTCGATGCCGCAGGCGATGTCCGGCGTCACCAGCCGCGCGCGATACATGATCTGCACCTGGCCGATGCGCGCCACGCTGTACATGGCGAGCAGCCGGTCGATCTCGATGGTGGCGCAGGCCTCCTCCAGCGCTTCGCGTTGCGCCGCCTGCTCGGTCGTCTCGCCCAGCTCCATGTAGCCGGCGGGCAGGGTCCAGAAGCCTTTGCGCGGTTCGATGGCGCGCCTGGCCAGCAGGATCTTGTCGACCCCCGTGTCATCGCGCCACGTACAGACCGCGCCGGCGACGACCTTGGGGTTCTGGTAGTGGATGAACTCGCAGCGTCCACAGACAAGCCGCTCGCGATTGTCGCCGTCGGGGACCCGCTTCTCGAAATGCTCGGGCGGATCCCACGGCAGGCGGGGACGATCGGGTGGTGTCGGCGGGGCACTCATGTTTCTCGCTCCTACGCAGCCCTGATCAGCGCCGCGACGCCGGGCAGGGTCTTGCCTTCCATCCATTCGAGGAAGGCCCCGCCCGCGGTCGAGACGTAGGAGAACTTCTCGTCGACGCCCGCTGCAGCCAGCGCTGCCACGGTGTCGCCGCCGCCCGCCACCGACAGCAGCTTGCCCGCCGCGGTGAGCCGGGCCACGTCCTGCGCCACGGCCATGGTGCCGCTGTCGAACGGCTTGATCTCGAAGGCGCCGAGCGGACCGTTCCAGACGACGGTCGAACAGTCGGCAATCTCTTTCTGGTAGAGCGCGATGGTCTTGGGACCCACGTCGAGGATCATCTTGTCGTCGGGGCAGGCGTCGGCATCGACCACGACATGCGGCGCGTTCGCCTTGAACTCGTCCGCCGCCATGATGTCGACGGGCAGCAGCACCGTGCACCTGGCGGCCTTGGCCTTCTCCAGGATCTCGAGTGCGGTTGCAGCGAGGTCCTTCTCGCAAAGGGATTTGCCGACCGGGATCCCCTGCGCGTGCATGAACGTGTTGGCCATGCCGCCGCCGATGATCAGCTTGTCGACCTTGCCGACGAGGTTGCCCAGCAGGTCGAGCTTGGTGGAGACCTTGGCGCCACCGACGATGGCGCACACCGGCCGCTTCGGGCTGCCCAGCGCCTTGTCGAGCGCCTCCAGCTCGCCCTGCATCAGTCGGCCGGCGACCGCCGGCAGGCGGTTGGCGAGACCCTCGGTCGACGCGTGGGCGCGATGGGCGGTCGAGAAGGCATCGTTCACGTAGACGTCGCCCAGCAACGACAGCTTGTCGATGAAGCCCGCGTCGTTCTTCTCCTCTTCCTTGTGGAACCGCAGGTTCTCCAGGAGCAGCACGTCGCCCGCCTTCATGTTGCGCACCGAATCCCCAGCGATGGGGCCGATGCAATCCTCCGCAAAGCCCACCGGCTTGCCGAGCGCCTTCTCCAGCGGCTCGATCAGCGGACGCAGAGTCATTTCGGGGACGCGCTTGCCGTCGGGGCGGCCGAAATGGCTGAGGACGATCACCTTGGCGCCCTTGGCCGCGAGCTCCTTGATCGTGGGCGCGGCGCGCTCGATGCGCGTGGCATCGGTCACCTGGCCGTTCTTCATCGGCACGTTCAGGTCGACGCGCACCAGCACGCGCTTGCCGGACATGTCCATGGAATCGATCGTCTTGAAGGTCGTCTGCGGCATGAACTCTCTCTTGTCTGTCGAACGGCCGTCTGGCGTTTCCGCCGTCTAGCGTTTCCGTATGACGAATACCAGCACCGCGCCCTCGCGCGTCGCGGAGACCAGCTCGTGGCCGGTCTGCCGGCAGAAGGCCGGAAAATCGGCCTCGGCAGCGGGATCGGTCGCGCGCACCGTGAGCAGGCCGCCCGCGTCCAGCTCGCGCAGCTTGCGGTTGGCGCGCAGCACCGGCAAGGGGCAGAGCAGGCCGGTCGCATCGTATTCCAGCGTGTCGGTCATCTTGGCCTGTAATATTGCATGGCCTCGGGCAGCCAGCGTCTGATGTCGGCAATGCGTGTCGTGTCCGCGGGATGGGTGCCGAGCCACTCCGCCTGCCGCTTGCCGGAACCGGCGGCGCGCATGCGTTCCCACAGGCCCACGGCCTCGCGCGGATCGTAGCCCGCCAGCGCCATCAGAACGAGGCCGATCCGGTCGGCCTCCGATTCCTGCGCGCGCGACATCGGCAGGATATAGCCCACGGTGGCGCCGGCACCGACCGCGGCCATCATGGCGGGCAGATAGGTGCGGCTGCGGCCGCTGACCGTCGCCGAGAGCGCGACCGCCGCGGCCGTCGTGCCGACCGACGCCACCATCTGGTCGCTCATGCGCTCCGCCCCGTGGCGCGCCAGGGCATGGGCGACCTCGTGGGCGATCACGACGGCCATGCCGGCCTCGGTCCGGGTAATCGGCAGCAGGCCGGTGTAGACCACGATCTTGCCGCCGGGCAGGCAGAAGGCGTTCGGTTCGTTCTTGTCGACGGTCTTGAATTCCCAGCGAAAGTTCGGTGCACGCCACAGTTCCTGCGGTGGCCGTTCGGCGGCGGCGGCGATGCGGCGGCCGACCTTCTCGACCAGCGCATTGGTCTGCGTGTCGCGCGACAGCGTTTCCTTGTTCAGCACCTCGCGATAGGCCTGCAGGCCCATCTGTCGTTCTTCGCTTTCGCTCACCAGCATCATCTGCGAACGGCCGGACACCGGCGCCGTCTCGCAGGCAGCGAGCAGGGACGTGAGGCCACACAGTGTCAGCAGCAGGCGTGAGGCGAAAGCCATGGGGCGAAGTCTAGGGAACGCACCGTGTGCGGTCGAGCGTGCGCCGTGCGAGGGCGTGCTATAGGGGAGCGTCCACCGAACGAAGACCAAGTTGACCCCCAATCGCTATTCCACGATCGGCGACGAACTGTTCGCCGCCGGACGTTTCGACGAAGCCATGTCGGCCTATCGCCAGGCGCTTGCGGCCTCGCCGCGCGATGCGCAGGCGCGCATGGGACTCGATGCGATCCTCGAACGCGCCCGCACCGCGCAACCCAACGCACAGCTCAGGACCTTGTTGCTGGAGGCCTATGCCGACGAGGGGGCCAACTGGGACGCGGTGGGCTGGCCTTCCGACAACGACCTGCA
>JAKFVZ010000188.1 GCA_021732965.1 Reyranella sp. | reverse complement strand
CGGCCGAGGCGATGGCCTTTGCCAACCTCGCGGCCGGCATCGCCGTTTCCAAGCCCGGCACCGCCATGGTCCTGGCCGACGAGGTGGAGGCCGAGCGCTCGCTGCTCGCCGACGGCGAGGTGGTGTAGAGGGGCGCCCTCGTCTCCGCGGAGACGGCGATCCGGCTGCGCCGCATCTGGAAGCGGCAGGGTCTCAGCGTCGGCTTCACCAACGGCTGCTTCGACCTGCTGCATCCGGGGCACGTCTCGCTGCTGCGCCAGGCGGCGTCGGGCTGCGACCGGCTGATCCTGGGCCTCAACAGCGACGCCTCGGTGCGGCGCCTCAAGGGCGACGGCCGCCCCGTCCAGACCGAGGAAAATCGGGCTGCCGTGCTGGGCGCGCTCGAGCCGGTCAACCTTGTCGTGATCTTCGACGAGGACACGCCGGCGGCGCTGATCGACCTGCTCGTCCCCGACCTGCTGGTGAAGGGCGCCGACTACCGGATCGAGGACATCGTCGGCGCCGACACGGTCCTGAAGGCCGGTGGCAAGGTGATAACCGCCGAACTCGTGCCCGGCCAGTCGACGACGAAGCTGGTCGGCGCCACGCGGCCGGGCAAGATCGACCTGAAGGTGGACGCGTGATCCTTGTCACCGGCGCGGCGGGTTTCATCGGCTCCAACGTCGCCGCGGCTCTGAACGAGAAGGGCCGCAACGATCTCGTGGTCTGCGACTGGTTGGGCCAGGACACGCGCTGGATGAACCTGCGCAAGCGCATGTTCCGCGACTTCGTGTTCCCCGACGATCTGGCCGGCTACCTCGAAAAGGCCGACGGGATCGAGGCCGTGATCCACATGGGCGCCAACTCCTCGACCACCGCGACCGACGGCGACGCGATCCTGCGGACCAATTTCAAATTCTCGCTGATGCTGCTCGACTGGTGCGCCCAACGCGGCGTACCGCTGGTCTATGCCTCTTCGGCGGCGACCTACGGCGACGGCGAGCGGGGCTTCGCCGACGGGCTTTCCTTCGACGCACTGCGCGCACTTCAGCCGCTCAATCTTTACGGCTGGAGCAAGCACCAGTTCGACCTGGTCGTGGCCGAGCGTGTCGCGCGCGGCCTGCCGCTGCCGCCGAAATGCATCGGGCTCAAGTTCTTCAACGTGTTCGGCCAGAACGAGTATCACAAGGGCGACATGATGAGCGTGGTCGCCAGGAACCACGCGGCCGCCGTCGCGGGTGGCGAGGTGAAACTCTTCAAGAGCCATCGCCCCGACTTCGTCGACGGCGGACAGCGGCGTGACTTCGTCTATGTCGACGACGTCGTGGACGTGATCCTGTGGTGCCTCGAAGCGGACCCGCGGCACGGCCTGTTCAATGTCGGTACCGGCAGCGCCGTGTCATTCCGTGAGCTGATCGAGGCGCTGTTCGCCGCCGTCGGCCGCGCGCCCAACATCTCCTACGTACCGATGCCGGAGAGCCTGCGCGCGAAGTACCAGTACTTCACCCAAGCGCCGCTCGATTCGCTGAGAGCCGCCGGCTACGACGCGCCCTTCACTGAGGTCGGCCCCGCCGTGGCCCGCTACGTGAAGTATCTCTCAGGCCCCGACCGGTATCGGTAGCGGGTCATTGGAGCGCGCCACTCCAGTGGCGCTCAAGCTTCATCGGTCGACAAGGCATGAGCGCAACTGGAGTTGCGCGCTCCAGTACGACCGGCCCGCCTCAAGCCGGGGGCAACTCGCCCTTCTTCTTCACGAAGCGGATGAAGGTGTTGGGCGCTATGCGGTCGCTGTCGAACACCAGTTCCACCGCGCCGCACGCCAGCAGCCCGTCGAGCCAGGGTGCGACGGTCGGCGTCTCGGGGCGACCGACATCGTCGATGCCGATGATGGTGTCGGGGCCGCACTTCGACCAGATCGTGCGCAGCACCGGGTCCATCAGGACGCCCATGTCGAGGTCGAGCCAGACGAAGCTGAGCGGCCCCTTCAACTGGGCGCAGGTCTTCGTGGCGTCGCCCTTCACCGGCGTCAGCGGCAGGATGCGCGACCACCTGGTGAGGAAACCGAAAGCATCGAATTCATCGTCACGGAAGGCGCCGACCCCCAGCGCGCCGCCGGCCGGATCGTCGATCTCGAAGCCGTGGAACGTGTCGAACGCATAATAGTGCTTGCTCGCGCCCAGGGCCTTGATCAGCCAGGCGAGCTTCACCGACAGGATGCCGCGGAAGCAGCCGAACTCGGCCACGTCGCCCTCGACCGGAAGCGCCTTCTCGAGAAAGGGGAAGATCAGCGAGATGTTGGCTTCCTGCCGCATGCCTGCGATCTCGGGCGGCATCAGCGCCTTGATCCGGGCCTGCGTGTAATCGACCAGGCTCTGGTACGCCTGGGCCGGTTCCGAGAACGAGCGCAGATGGGCCGCGATCTCGTCGACCACCTTGGCGATGACGGCGTTGTCGTCGCTCTTCACCGCCGCCGCCGACCAGTCGCCGCGCGGATTGGCGCGGAACTCGACGACCTTCTCGTCGAGATAGCGGTCGTATTCGGCGCACTTGGCGACGAAGGTGAAGGTCTCGGGGGTCGTGCCCTGTCCGGCGGCGCGCTTCAGGCAGTCGAGAAAGGCGCAAACCGCCTCATGCTGGCCGCGCGCATCGGCGAATGCGCGGCCGTCGGCGGCTTCCTTCATCAGCACGAAGGATGGACCGCCGGCGATCCCCGGCTCCATCCGCCCGGCCTGGTCCACGAACACCCGGGCCGTCGACCGGAAGGCCTCCGCATCGGCCAGCCCGAAGCCACGCCCCGATACCACAACGCTCGATCTCGAATTCACCGACGGTCCTTTCCGGGACTGAACAGGCCGCGATGCTCGCACACTCCTCCGCGCGACAGAAGAGCGATGCGAGGACGGGCGCCCTCAGGCGAAGAGGATGTCGCTCAGCTGGATGGCGTCCGCGCCGACGAAGGAGATGGCGAGATCGGTCGGCGCGTTGAAAGCGTCGACCGTCGCGTAGAGATAGAGGCTCGTCGCGTTTCCGTCCGACTGGATCTGGACGTGCGAGGCGTTGGTGTTGAACGCCGTCAGGTCGAGCTTGCTGGTCCCCGACATGAAATCGAAGATCGTGTCGTAGCCGGTGACCAGATTGCTGTCGAGGAACTGCAGGTAGACGAAGATGTCGGCGCCGCCCATGCCGTAGAGCGCATCCCCGCCGCCGGCGCCGGTCAGGACGTTGGCCCCCGCATCGCCGATCAGCGTATCCGACGTCGAACCGCCGATCAGGTTCTCGACCGAGTTCATGGTGTCGAACAGCAGACCGTCGACATAACCCGCCTGCGAACGCAGGTCGGCATAGACGTGGCCCGTCGTGCCCTCGTAGGAAGCGGTGTCGATGCCGCCCTGGCCCCAGAGCTGGTTGGGCGTGCCGGCATTGATGCCGCCGCCGATCAACACGTCGTCGCCCTCGCCGCCGTAGAGCAGGTCGCTCGACACGCCGCCGGTGAGGCGGTTGGCGCCGGCATCGCCGATCAGCGTGGCGCGGCCGAGGCCGGCGGTGAGGTTCTCGATGCTGTCGTAGTAGTCGGCCAGCATGTAGTCGACCATGCCGTAGCCCGCCGAGAGGTCGGCATGGACGACGCCACTGCGGCCGGCATAGGAGGCGGTGTCGATGCCGTCGCCGCCCCACAGCTGGTTGATGCCGAAGCTGCCCATCAGCACGTCGTCCCCCGCGCCGGCATAGAGCCTGTCGTTGCCGATGCCGCCGTCGATGAAGTCGTTGCCGCCGTTGCCGTGCAGCACGTTGTTGAGCTCGTTGCCGATGATGGTGTCGTTGCCATTGCCGGACACCAGCGTGCCGATAAGCGAGCGCGTGTCGCTTTCGAACAGCAGCGTGTTGTAGACGTTGCCGTGTGCCTGATATTCCGGGGTGCCCGCGGGCGCGGCGGAATTGAGGTCGGCAAGCTGGTCGACCGAGAAGCGCAGCCACTGGCCCGCCCGCAGATCGTCGTACTGGTCGCCGTTGAAGTTGCTGAGGTCGTAGGTCGTGTCGGCGCCCTGGGTCCACACGGTCTGGAAGATCTTGTGCGTTTCCGTCGTGCCGGTGTCCGGCGCCTCGACGCCGTTGATGTACTGCTGCCCGGTGCCGTTGCTCCAGGTGTAGACCGCTTTCTGCGCCGGCGTCGTGTCGGTCTTGCCCTTGTCGAAGTTGGCGCCGTACATCGCCTGGAGGGCGGCGATATCGTACATCATGTAGCCCGACACCGAGGAGCCGTCCGGCGCGGTCGTGTTGGCGTTGGCGGAGACTTCTCCGGTCAGGAACGCCGAGTAGCTCATCAGCGTGAACTCGATGTTGCTGCGGTCCGCCGATATCGCGCCGTTCGGATAGGGCTCGAACGGGTGCTTCAGGCCCATCGCGTGACCGATCTCGTGGATGATCGTGGCGAAGGTGTCGTTGCCGTAGAGCTGGTCGGACGTCGGCTCGCCGTTGTCGCCGAGGAAGACGTCGCCCGAGCTGTTCGAGATCGCGCCCTCGTGATTGTACGGGTAGCTGGCGTGCGAGCCGCCTTCGTTGCCGGGCAGGCTGGTCGCTCCCGCCACGCGGATGGCGGCATCGGCGTCTTCCGCAAGGCTAAAGGAGACGCCGGTGAACTGCCTGATCAGATTGAAGCCGATCACCGACGCGTCCTGCTGTTCTTCGGTCGCCGGCTTGAAGGCGGCCAGGCCGCTCGGGTCCTGATAGTCGTCGGGATACTCGTCGGCGGAGGTCGGAAAGAAGTAGGTGAACTCCGTCGCAGCTTCCAGGCCTGCGGCATCCGACGTCCAGTAGTTGTTGGACAGAAGCGCCCGCACATTCGCGTCGACGAGCGTGTAGGAAGCGAAGGTGCCGGCGTAGAGGCCGCCCTTGGTGATCTCGGGATCGGAAGCCATGCGAGCGTCCTCGTGAGCTGCGACAGAAGACATGTTCGCTACTATGCCCCTCGCGTTTCTGACAAGTTTCAAAGCCCGCAGACCGGCTCGGATTGCGCAGGTGCGACGCGAAGTGGCAGCTTTGCCTCGATAGGGAGCGCCGTACGTTCGACGTCGCACCTAATCATGTGAAGCCTATCGGCGACGATAGAAGATCATGCCTCCATGATGCAGCGTGCTCTCGTCGACGAAGATGCCGTCGGCGGTGAAGCCGGTATCGTCCCAGTATTCGATCCGATTGCCCGTGACCTCATAGCGTCCCCGGTAGGCGCTCTCGCGCGTGCCGCGGGCCTCGTCATAACGATTGTTCGGCAGGAGGTTGTGGCGGATGTTTCCGTCGGCGGTGACCCACATGCCGACATAGGGATGGCTCGTCATCTCGGCATGACCTGTCGTCGCGAGGGTGAAGGGTGTCATGGCCATGATCGCAAGCGCCAGGAGGCGTGAGGGACTCATCGCGGCCTCCTATCGTCCGGATGGCGTTGCGCGACGTTCGGCAAAGAGCTCGGCAAGCACCTGCGAGGCCGCAATGGCCCGCGAAATACCGGCCGGCACGGTGATCATGTAGACGATCTCCTTCAGCTCCTCCTCGGACACGCCGATGTTGAGTGCATAGCCGGCATGAACCTTCATGAACGGCAGCTGGCCCGTCGCCGCGAAGGCCGCGACCGCCGCCAGCTGCCGCGTGCGATTGTCGAGGCCCGGTCGCGACCAGACATCGCCCAGCGCATAGGCCTCGGCCGCCTCGGCGAGGAATGGAAATTCCTGGCGCATGCGCTCCAGCGCCGGCTGCGACTGGCCGCGATTGAGTTCGTTGATCACCGCAGCGCCGCGCTTCTGCCGCTCCTCCAGCGTCTGGGCAAGGACAGGCGCCGCCGTCAGGGCGACGAGCAAGGTGGCGAGCGTCGGATACAGGGTCATGGTCATCTCCTCACAGGGTGGACGCGGTGGGACGCACGACGATTTCGTTCACGTCGACATCGGCGGGTTGCTCGAGGGCGTAGCGCACGGCGCGACCGATCGCGTCGGGCTTCAGCGCGATCGCGCGAAAGGCCTTCATCGCCTCGGCGGCCGCGGGATCGGTGATGGTGCTGGCCAGCTCGCTCTCGACGACGCCGGGGTGGATGCAGGTGACCCGGATCCTGTCGTTCTCCATCCGCAGCCCGTCGGAGATCGCGCGCACCGCATACTTGGTGGCGCAATAGACGGCGGCGGCCGGGAAGACCTGCAGCGCACCGATCGAGGCGATGTTGATGACGTGGCCGGAGCCGCGCGCGGTCATCTCGGGCAGGACGGCGGCGATGCCGTAGAGCACGCCCTTGATGTTCACGTCGACCATGCGCTCCCATTCCTCGACCTTCATCGCGGCCATGGCGGAGAGCGGCATCAGGCCGGCATTGTTGACGACGACATCGACCCGCCCCCAGGCGGCGCGCGCGGCCTCGGCGAAGGCGTCGACGCTCTTGCGGTCGGTGACGTCGAGCGGGCAGACGCGGGCAGTGCCGCCGGCTGCGTTGAGTTCGGCGGCGAGCGCTTCAAGGTGGCCGACGCGGCGGGCGCCCAGCATCAGGCGGGCGCCGGTGCCGGCCAGTTCGCGGGCGATGCCGGCACCGATGCCGCTGGAAGCGCCGGTGATGAGAACGACTTTGTCGAGAGCCATGGTCGGGTCCTTTCGGGAGCAGCGGTTTGCTTGCCCGGAAGATGGACCTCCGCCATTGTCGCGATAAGACTACAATCACTTACCAGACTGGGAAGAATAGCTAACCAATGGAGCTCGACCTAAACGCCCTCTCGGTATTTGCCCTTGTTGCCGAGGAGCGCAGCTTCCGCGCCGCCGCCGACCGTTTGGGCGTAACGCGCTCGGCCGTCAGCCAGACAATCCGGCGCCTCGAAAGCGGCCTCGGCATCGCGCTGGTCCTGCGCACGACCCGCAGCGTGAGCCTCACCGAGGCCGGCGAGAGACTGCATCTGGAGATCGCGCCGGCGATGGCCGAGATGCGCGCTGCGCTGGAAAAGACCGCCGTCCTGCAGGGCCGCGCGCGCGGCCGCCTGCGGGTGGCCGCGTCCTCGATCGCCGAGCGCTTCCTCGCCGGGCCGTTCCTGGCGGGCTTCGCCGAAGCCAATCCCGAGGTCGACCTCGACGTCACCGTGACCGACGACGCGATCGACATCGTGGCCGAGGGCTACGATGCGGGCGTCCGCCTGGGCGAGGTGATCGAGCAGGACATGATCGCGATCCCGGTGGCGGGCGACGAGCGGCAACTGGCGGTCTGCGCTCCCGCCTACCGCGCGCGCTTCGGCGTGCCGAGGCACCCGGCCGAGCTGCCGTCGCACACCTGCATCGGCTGGCGCCCCTCTCCCAAGTCCGCGCCCTATCGCTGGGAATTCGCCGAAGACGACAAGGAGTTCAGCGTCGCCGTGGCGCCCCGCTTCGCCACAAACGACATGGCGCTGATGATCAAGCTCGCGGTCGCGGGCGCCGGGATCACCTTCGGGATGGAGGAGAGCTTCCGCGGGCACTTCGCGCGCGGCGAACTGGAGCCGATCCTCGAGGAGTATTGCCCCACCTTCGCGGGCTTCTACCTCTACTATCCCAGCCGCCGGAACATCGCCCCGAAGCTGCGCGTCCTGATCGACTACCTGCAACGCCAAAGGTGAATTCCCGCCCCCTGACAGCGGACGGCCGGCTACCTATATTCCGGGGCCTCTCCCGGTGACGACAGGAGCCCGAAATGCAGACCTACAGGAAAACCCAGGATGCCCTGGCCAAGCTCTCTCCCGAGCAGTTCTACGTGACGCAGGAGAGCGGCACCGAACGTCCCGGCACGGGGGCGCTGCTGCACAACAAGCAGCCCGGCATCTACGTCGACATCGTATCGGGCGAGCCGCTCTTCGCCTCGTCGGACAAATATGAATCCGGCTGCGGCTGGCCGAGCTTCACCAAACCGATCGAGCCCGCCAACGTGGCCGAGCTGCGGGACAATTCGCACGGCATGATTCGCATCGAGGTGCGCTCGAAGCATGGCGACAGCCATCTCGGTCACGTCTTCCCCGACGGCCCGCGCGACCGCGGCGGACTGCGCTACTGCATCAACTCGGCCTCGCTGCGCTTCGTCCATCGCGACGACATGAAGGCACAGGGCTACGGCGACTATCTCGACCAGGTGGAGGACGTGAAATGAGCACGGAACGCGCGGTTCTCGCCGGCGGCTGCTTCTGGGGCATGCAGGATCTGATCCGCCGCATGCCGGGCGTCGTCTCGACGCGTGTCGGCTATACCGGCGGCCACGTCGCCAACGCGACCTACCGCAACCATGAAGGCCATGCCGAGGCGATCGAGATCGTCTTCGATCCGGCAAAGACGAGCTTCCGCACCCTGCTGGAGTTCTTCTTCCAGATCCACGATCCCTCGACGCTGAACCGCCAGGGCAACGACCGCGGCACCTCCTATCGCTCGGCCATCTTCTACACGAGCGACGAGCAGCGCCGGATTGCCCTGGACACGATCGCCGACGTTGACGCCTCCGGCCTGTGGCCCGGCAAGGTCGTGACCGAGGTGGCGCAGGCCGCCGAGTTCTGGGAGGCCGAGCCCGAGCATCAGGACTACTTGGAGCGGATTCCGCACGGCTACACCTGCCACTTCGTGCGTCCGAACTGGAAGCTGCCGGTTCGTGCCAAGGCGGCCCAGCCAGCGTGAGGTGAGCGTTCCCGTCAGCGAAACCGCGTGACGGTTCATCGGCGCGCGAGGCTTGTCAGCGCGCCCCGAGGCTGCTCCCTTTCCGGCCAAGGGAGACATGAAAATGCAGAGCGCCTCGACCTATGACTACATCGTCGTCGGTGCCGGGTCGGCGGGCGCGGTCGTCGCGAGCCGCCTGAGCGAGAGCGGCCGCCATCGCGTGCTGCTGCTCGAGGCGGGAACGCAGGGCTCGAACTTCTTCTGGTCCAAGGTGCCGGTCGGCGTTGCCAAGATGATCGACGATCCGGCCGTCAACTGGTGCTACTCGTCGGAGCCCGATGAAGGCTCGGGCGGACGCCGCATCGCGGTGCCGCGCGGTCGCATGCTGGGCGGCTCCAGCTCGATCAACGGCATGGTCTATATCCGCGGCCAGGCGCAGGACTACGATCACTGGGCGCAGCTCGGCAATCGCGGCTGGAGCTTCCAGGACGTGCTGCCGATCTTCAAGCGCATGGAGCGCTTCGAGGGTGGATCCGACGAATTCCGCGGCCGCAACGGCATCCTCCCCGTCACCCACACGCCGCGCAACAAGGTCCCGCTGCTTGAAAAGATGATCGAGGCGGCCGAGAAGATGGGCCTGCCCTACAATCCCGACCAGAACGGCGCCACGCAGGAAGGCATCGGCATGTCCCAGGTGACGATCACCAAGGGCCGCCGCCAGAGCACCGCCTTCTGCTATCTCGATCCCGCGCGCGGCCGCGCCAACCTGCAGATCGACCAGGGTGCGATCGCCGAGTCCCTCATCCTCGAAGGCAAGACTTGTGTCGGTGTGCGCTACTCCGTCAACGGCCAGAAGCGCGAGGCGCGCGCCACGCGCGAGGTCATCGTCTCCGGCGGTTCGATCAACTCGCCGAAGCTGCTCGAACTCTCCGGCATCGGCCAGGGTGACCGCCTGCGCGCATTGGGCATCGCGCCGGCGCACGAACTGCAAGGCGTCGGCGAGAACCTGCGCGATCACTATTCGCCGCGCATGAAGTTCGAGATCACCGGCCGGAACCTCACCTTCAACGACAATGCGCGCGGCTGGCGCCTCGTTCGCGAGGCGGCGAAGTACGCGCTGTTCCGCGAGGGCTTCCTCGCCTCGACCGCGGTGCCGATCCGCCTCTACTTCCGCACGCGCGTTGGCCTCGACTCACCCGATGCCACGATCTCGATCGCACCGTTCCTCTACGAGATGATCGGCAAGGAGCGCCGCGTCTCGGCCCAGAAGGGCATCACGATGAACGTAAACGTGCTGCGCTCGGAGAGCACCGGCTCGGTCCACATCAAGTCGGCCGATCCCGCCGAGCCGCCGGCCATCCGCTTCAACTTCCTGTCCACCGAGCACGACCGCACCGGCATCGTGAACGTGCTGCGCAAGGGCCGCGAGCTGATGGCCACCTCGCCGCTGAAGGAAGTCACGGGCAAGGAGATCGCGCCCGGCGCCCATCTGCAGAGCGACGCCGAGCTGCTCGAATGGGTGCGCAACAACGCCGAGACGACCTACCACCCGGTCGGAACCTGCAAGATGGGCAACGACCCGCGCGCCGTGGTCGACCCCGAGCTGCGCGTCCACGGCATCGCCGGCCTCCGAGTCGCCGACGCCTCGATCATGCCGACGCTTACCTCAGGCAACACCAACGCGCCGACCATCATGATCGGCGAGAAGTGTGCGGCAATGGTGTTGGCCGCCGCGACGACCGCGCGCGCGGCCTGAGCCCCGTCACTCCGCGCGGATGTCGGCGGCCTTGATGACCTTGCCCCAGCGCGCGACCTCCGACTTCAGGTAGTCCTGGAATTGCGGCGGCGTGTTCAGCACCATGTCGCTGCCCGAAGCGATCAGGCGCTCGCGCACTGCGCCCTGGCCCAACACCTCTTTGACGTCGGCGTAGATCTTCTGCACCAGTTCCGGCGCCATGCCGGCGGGGCCGTAGAGTCCGTTCCAGGTCGCGGTCACGATGTCGCCGGCGCCGGATTCGACGATCGTCGGAACGTCCGGCGCGAGCGGCGAGCGGGCCTGGCCGGTCGTGACCAGCGCCTTCAGCTTGCCGGCCTGGACGTAGGGCATGCCCGACGGAATGTTCGCGAACAGCACGCCCACCTGGTTGCCCATCACGTCGGCCAGCGCCGGCTGCTCGCCGCGGTAGGGCACGTGCACGGCCTTGAGGCCGAGCTGCATGTTGAGCAGTTCGGACGTCATGTGCGGCGAGGAACCGATACCGCCCGAGGCGAAGGTCACCTTGCCCGGATTGGCCCGCACGTAGGCGAGGAACTCCGCGAAGGTCGACGCCGGAAAGGACGGATGCGCGACCAGCAGCATCGGCGTCGCGGTGAGGATGGTGATCGGTGTCAGATCCTTGAGCGGATCGTAGGGCGACTTGGCGAAGATTTGTGGCGCCACGGCGATCGAGGTCTGCGGCGAGACGAGCAGCGTGTAGCCGTCGGGCGCCGACCTCACCACCTGCTCGGCGGCCAGCATGCCGCTTGCGCCGGTGCGACTCTCGACCATCACGGACTGGCCCCAGCGATCCTTCAAGGCGTCGGCCAGGACGCGCGCCACGAAATCGGTCCCCCCGCCGGCCGCAAATCCGACGACGATCTTCACGGGCTTGTTCGGGAATGCCTGGGCGAAGACCGGAACGGTGCCTGCGGCCGTGGCCAGAAGCGAGCCTATCGCCGTGCGACGCGTTATTCTCATGACGTTCCTCCACTTTCGCTTGCTTGATTGGCGAGGAGTGTCCGCACCGCGCTTGTCAGCGTCAATGCAGTCTTGCCGTCGTCGCGCGCGAGAGTGACAGTCCGAATCTCGACACGAACGATTTCGGTTCCGGTGACGACATGCTGACAGACCGCTACGGCCTTCCCCTCTCTACCGCGAGCGCGACTGCGCGCGACGCCTATGTGGAGGGCGTCGATCTCCTGCTGACGGTCTATCCCGGCGCAGCCGCCGCCTTCGAGCGCGCCATCGCCGCCGATCCCGCCTTCGCCCTCGCCCATGTCGGCAAGGGGCGCGCCGCGCAGCTTGCCGGCAAGCTCGAGGCGATGCGCGAATGCCTGGCCACGGCAACGTCCCTCGGCGAGGGAAGCACCGCGCGGGAGCTGAGCCATATCGAGGTCTTCCGCCGCCTGTTTGCCGGTCAGGCGGTCGCGGCATTGGCGGCGATCCGTAGCCACGTGCAGACCTGGCCGCGCGATGCGCTGGTGTTGAGCCTCGCCGCCAACCAGGGCGGCTTGATCGGCATGTCGGGCCTGTCCGGCCGCGAGCAGGACCTGATGGATTTCCTGGACGGCCTCGCCCCGCACTATGGCGAGGATTGGTGGTTCGAGGCCCATCACGGGATGGCGCTGTCGGAGATCGGCCGGCACGAGGAGGCGCGTCCCCGGATCCAGCATTCGCTCGCCCAATACCGGCGCAACGCCTATGGCGCCCATGCCTTCGCCCATCTCTGCTACGAAACGGGCGAACAGGACGCAGGCATCGCGTTCCTGCGCGACTGGCTGCCGCTCTACGATCGCGGCGGTGGCCTGTTCGGCCATTTGAACTGGCACCTCGGCCTGTTCCAGCTGCATGCCGGGAACCTCGAAGGCGGATTGCGCCTCTACAACGACGCCTTCTGCGCCGACGATCATCGCGGCGCCATTCACCAGAAGCTCTCGGATTCCGCGGCATTCCTGTGGCGCTCTGAGCTGGCGGGCCATCCGCGAGATCCCGCGCGCTGGGCGAAACTCAAGGACTATGCGCGCGAGAAACTCCCGCGCCCGGGCATGTCGCTGGCCGACTGGCATGTCGGCCTGACCTATGCTGCCACCGGCGACGATGAAGCACTCGACGGCTGGGTGAAGGCCATCGAGGAACTGGCAAGCGCCGGCCGCTACCCGTCCGGTCTGTTGATTCCCACCGTTACACGCGCCTTTGCGGCCTACCATCGGGGCGACCATGCAACGGCGATCGAACTGATCGAGGCGATCCTGCCGGAACGCGAGCGCCTCGGCGGCAGTCGGGCTCAGGGCGATCTGGTGGAAGCGACACTGCTGCAGGCGTATCTCGCGGCCGGTCGCGCCGACGAGGCGCGACGTCTGGCCGGGCGCCGGCGCGCGGGCCCGGCAGCCCTTCCGGTCACGGGAACAGGCTCTGCGTGATCGCATATCTGCCGCGCCTTGAACGCCCTTCGGTTGCAGCTATGCTGTCCGCCTGATTCGGGGAGAGAGCATCATGTGCAACGTCTGTCTGTCACGCCGCGGTCTGTTTTCGGGCGCCGGTGGTCTTGCGGTCACGGCCGCGGTCGGCGCCCTGTCGACGGGCGCGGCAATGGGGCAACCGTCGCGCTCGGTCGAGACACCCGACGCGGCGATCGCCCGGTTGATGGAAGGCAACGCGCGCTACGCTGCCGGCCAGATGTCGGAGCGCGATTTCTCCGCCGGCCGCGCCGCCCGCGCCCAGGGCCAGGCGCCCTTCGCCGCCATTCTCGGCTGCGCGGACTCTCGGGTGGCGCCCGAACTGGCGTTCGACCAGGCACCCGGTGAGCTGTTCATCGTGCGCGTCGCCGGCAACTTCGTCACCCCCGACGGGCTGGGCAGCCTCGAATACGGCGCCGCGGTGCTGGGCACCAAGGTGATCATGGTGCTGGGTCACACGAGCTGCGGCGCGGTGAACGCCACCGTCGAGGCTCTGCAGAAGGGCAACACCCTGCCCGGCCACATCGCCGACCTCGTGCGCGCCATGAAGCCCGGCATCGAGCCGGTCCTCAAGACATCGGGCGACGACCTGCGGCAGCGCGCGGTGGTCGCCAACGTCCAGCACAACGTCCGCCGCCTGCAGACCGAGAAGCCGATCCTGGGCGACATGGTGGCGGCGGGCAAGCTCAAGGTCGTCGGTGCCTACTACGACCTTCCCACCGGCAAGGTGATCATGGTCTAGCGACCCGGTTCGCTGCGACTATTCGAGTTTTTTTGGCCTCGGCGATGGCTTATAATTCCCGGACGGGGCATTCGACGCCTGTCATCCGGGAGATATCGATGGATCTGGCCGCGTTCGCCGGCGCGATGCCATCTGAAAAGACCCTCCGGCGCATCCATGACGATGGCTGCGCGCCATGACGCTCGGCCTTCGCCTTCGCCAGCCCGTCTACCTTGCAGCCGGTCTCGTCCTGGTCGTCTGCTTCATGATGCTCTTCTTCAGTTCGATTCGCGAGATGGGACTGCGCCGCGATGCGCTGAAGGCCGCCGAGATCGACGTTGCCAATCTTGCCCAGTCGCTGGTCCAGCATGCCGAGGATTCCTTCGAGATGGCGGACGGTCTGGTCATGGGCCTCATCCATCGGCTGGAAGCGGAAGGAACCGGCCCCGTTGCCCTTGCAAGACTCCAGAGCGACATAAATTTCCGCAAAGGGGCTATGGGGCGTGTCCGGGGTCTGTTCGTCTACGACGACAAGGGCCGCTGGCTGGCGACATCCGAGAACGTCGATCTGAATGCCTTCAACAACAGCGATCGGAACTACTTCAAATATCACAAGGACTCGAAGGACCCGGGCCTGCTGATCGGCCATCCCGTCAAGAGCCGGTCGGGCGGACAATGGATCATTCCCGCGTCGCGGCGCTTCAACAATCCGGACGGTTCATTCGCCGGCGTCGTGCTGGCCACCATCGACGCCAGCTACTTCGCCGATTTCTACAAGCGCTTCGATCTCGGTTCCTCGGGCGTCATTGCGATGCTCTCGAAGAACGGCGTCGTGCTCGCCCGGAGCATCGACAACGAGACGTCCGTCGGCCGCGACCTTTCCAATTCCCCGCTCATCAAGGACATGCACGGCCGGCCCTCCGCCAGTGTCTATTATTTCCAGTCGACGTTCGACGGGTCATGGCGGCTCGCCTTTTACAAGATGAGCGACCGGTTCCCGATCGTCGTCGTGGCCACCGAGTCGAAGGACGAGGTCCTGGCATCGTGGCGCGAGGAAGCGATCTTCCGCATGGTGTTGGTGCTGCTCCTGATTTCACTGATCGGCGGCACGGGCTTCTACCTCGTCCGCCAGTTGCTGGAACGACAGAGGATCGGCGCGGTGCTCGCGGCCAAGGAGGCGGACTTCCGCCTGCTGGCCGAGGAGTCGAGCGACATGGTGATGCGCATCGGCTTCGACGAGCGCATCCTCTACGTATCGCCCGCCTGCCTCCGGGTCGTGGGCTGGAGCGCCGAACAACTCACCGGAACGCCCGCGCTTGCGGGGGTGAACCCGGAGGACCTGCCGCATGTGCGGGAGACCGTCCGCCACCTCAAGCAGGGGGAGATCGAGGAAACCAAGCTCATCTATCGGACCCGCCATAGCAGCGGCGGCGAGATCTGGCTCGAGACCGCCCTGCGCGCGACCCGCGACGCCGCCACCGGCAGGATCAGCGGCGTCGTTGCGATTTCGCGGGACATGACCGAACACAAGGACCTGGAGGCGAAGCTCGCGACCCTCGCCAGCCAGGACGGGTTGACGGGCCTTGCCAACCGCCGGCACTTCGACGAGCAACTGCATACCGAATGGCGTCGCGCCGCGGGCGACGAAACTCCGCTGTCGCTGATCATGCTGGACGTCGACAATTTCAAGAAGTTCAACG
>JAKFVZ010000186.1 GCA_021732965.1 Reyranella sp. | reverse complement strand
GGACAAGTGCATCGCGACGCTGAAGCCCGATTCCTGGAAGGGCTACACGGTCGGCTACAACACCAACAAGGACCTGGCGCGCCATCCCTGGCGGATGGACGACGAGAAGCTGGTCTATCCCTTCTACGAGAAGATCGTGAAGGCCGGCTACGACATCGTCTGCGTCCACAAGGGCCTTTACCCGCCCTCGGTGTCGCAGCGTTGGCCGCATCTCACGCCGTACGCCACGGTCGACGATGTCGGAAAGGCCGCCAAGGACTGGCCGCAGATCCGCTTTGTCGTCTACCACTCGGACTTCCGTTGGACCGGTGCGCCGGGCGCCGCGGCCGGCGGCTATGACCAGTTCGAGAAGACCGGCCGGGTCGACTGGACCACGGACCTCGCGGAAATTCCCGCGAAGCACGGCGTCAGTAACGTCTACGCCGACCTCGGCCAGATCTTCGCACAGACGACCGTGACCGAGCCGCGCCTGTGCGCCGCCCTGATGGGCATGCTGATCAAGGGCATGGGCGCCGACCATGTCGTGTGGGGCACCGACGCCGTCTGGACCGGCGCGCCGCAATGGCAGATCGAGGCACTGCGCCGCCTGGAGATTCCCGAGGACATGCAGAGGAAGTTCGGCTTCGCCCCGCTCGGCAGCGCGGACGGTCCGGTGAAGCGCGCGATCTTCGGCGAGAATTCCGCGAAGATGTACAAGTACGACATCAAGAAGTCCGCCTGGCGCGACGACCGCTTCGCCGCGATCAAGTCAGACTACGAGCGCGCAGGCCGCGAGCCCTCGAACCTGCGCTACGGGTTCGTGGTGCCGGGCTGACCTGCCGCACTGGATCGACCCGCATGGAAACCTCGACCAAGACGGCGCGCCAGCTCTATGAGGAGCTGAAGGCCGATCCGCGCCGCCGTCGCTTTGGATTCGGGCGCAAGCCGGCCCTGGTGAACGTCGATCTCCAGAATGCCTATACGCGGCCGTCCGAATTCGCCACGGCCTACGAGACCGATCCGCGCCAGATCGAGCATGTGAACAGGCTGGCGCGGCTGTTGCGCGCCCGGGGTTGTCCGGTGATCTGGACCTACGTCGCCTATCTCGAGTCGGGCGAGGATTGCGGCGTCTGGGGAACGCGCGCCGACATGTCCGCTTCATTGAAGAGCATCAAGGCCGATAGCCGGCAGGCCCGGCTCGACGATCGCTGCGAGATCGACCGCGACCACGACATCGTCGTCAACAAGCGCATGGCTTCCGCCTTCTTCGAGACCAACCTGGGATCGCTATTCACCTATCACAAGGTCGATACCGTGATCGTCACCGGCGGCTCGACGTCGGGTTGCGTGCGCGCCACCGTGGTCGACAGCCTGTCGCGCGGCTTCCGCACGATCGTTCCCGAGGAGTGCGTCTCCGACAAGCACGAGAGCCCGCATTTCGCGAACCTCTACGACATGATGGCCAAGTATGCCGACGTCCTGCCGGTGGCCGAAGTGATCGACTTTCTGGAGCGCTACGAACTCCCGTTGTCCTAGAGTCCTTCCGTTTCCAATTGACCTACACACCTCATCCTGAGGAGGCCACGAAGTGGCCGTCTCGAAGGATGGGCAATAGGCGCGGTGCGCGTGCCCACCCTTCGAGACGCGCTCCCGCGGAGCGCTCCTCAGGGTGAGGTCTTTGTTGGATTTGGGCGACTATTCCCGATCGCAATCGGTCTAGTTGAAGATCGACGGATCGATCAGTGGGCGGCCGCGCGGGCGGGCGGCTTCGGGGCGGTCGCATTTCTGGAACCGGCCACGGCCAGCCGAGCCGCTCATGCGGCCTTCCTCCATCACCACCTCGCCGCGCGACAGGGTCATCACCGGATAGCCGGTGAGTTCGCGTCCTTCGTAGGGCGTGTAGTCGCAATTGTGGTGGAGGATCGAGTTGGTGAGGCTCACCTTGCGCTCGGGGTCCCACAATACGATGTCGGCATCCGAGCCGACCGCTATCGTGCCCTTGCGCGGATGCAGGCCGTAGATCTTGGCAGCGTTGGTCGAACTCAGCGCCACGAACTGTTGCAGGCTGATGCGACCCTTGTTGACGCCCTCGGAGAAGAGCAGCGGCAGCCGCGTCTCGACGCCCGGCACGCCGTTGGGGATCTTGCGGAAGCTCTCCCGCGCGCCCGGCAGCTTCTTGCCGCGCACGTCGTCGAATTTGAAGGCGGCATGGTCGGACGACAGGACCTGGAAGGTGTTGGCCGACAGGCCGGTCCAGATGTGCTCCTGATTGTCGGTGCCGCGCGGCGGCGGCGAGCAGACGCACTTGGCGCCTTCGTCGCCGGGTTTCTCGAAATCCTCTTCGCTCAGGAACAGGTATTGCGGGCAGGTCTCGCCATAGACGCGCAGGCCGCGCGCCTGGGCGCGCTGGATCTCGTGCATGGCTTCCTTTGCGGAGACGTGGACCAGCAGCATCGGTACGTCGAGCAGCTCCGCGAGCGAGATGGCACGGTGCGTGGCCTCGCGCTCGACCACGAAGGGCCGCGACGTCGCGTGGAACTTCGCGGCCGTCATGCCCTTCAGCTCCAGCCGCTCGGTCAGCCAGGTGATGCAGTCGGAATTCTCGGCGTGGATCATCAGCATCGCCTGCTCGCGGCGGGCGGCCGCCAGTGCGTCGAGCATCTCGCGGTCGGTGAGCTTCACGTCGTCATAGGTCATGTAGACCTTGAACGAGGTGTAGCCGTCGGCGACCAAGGCGGTGAAATCCTGGCCCATGATCTTCTCGCTGGCGTCCGACAGGATCACGTGGAACGCATAGTCGATCAGAGACTTGCCTTCGGCGCGTGCGTGATACTTGTTCACAGCGTCGCGCAGCGGCTGGCCCTTGTTCTGGTAGGCGAAGGGAATGATGGTCGTCGTGCCACCGGCCGCGGCGGCGCGGCTGCCGCTCTCGAAATCGTCGCAGAAGACCGAGCCGTCGGCCGTGTCCTGGTCGAAATGGACATGGGCATCGATACCCCCGGGGACCGCAATCCGGCCGGTGCCGTCGATCTCGCGGCGCCCTCTGTCGAGCCGCTCGCCCAGGGCGACGACCCGTCCGCCGGCGATCCCGATGTCGCCCTTCACCACGTCCGAAGCCGTGGCAATCGTCGTGTTGCGGATGACGAGATCGTACTCGGCCATTGATCCTCCCGGACGGCTGATTTGCCGGAAGTATAGCAAGTCCCGTGCCCACCCATCCCGGCGCCTCTCCGCCTAGACCCGGGGCGCGGCCCGGTCCAAACTCCGGCCAGCAACATGGGAATCGCAATGAATCGCTGGGTTGGAACGCTGCTTTCCGTGCTGGCTGCCGCCGGTCTCTCTGCCGTCGCATTGGCGCAGGCCGCGCCGATCAAGCCGGCCGTCGTTTTCAGCACAGGGGGCAAGTTCGACAAGTCCTTCAACGAGGGTGTCTGGCAGGGCGCCGAGCGCTTCAAGAAGGAAACGAACATCGCGGTGGCCGAGTTCGAGCCGAGCAACGAGACCCAGTTCGAGCAGATCTTGCGCCGGTTCGCCCAGCGCGGCCAGGACCCGATCATCGCCGTCGGCTTCGCGCAGGCCGTGGCTCTCGAAAAGGTCGCCAAGGAATTCCCCAACATCCATTTCACCATCATCGACAGCGTCGTGAACCTGCCCAACGTCCAGTCGATCGTGTTCAAGGAACAGGAGGGCTCGTTCCTGGTCGGCATGCTGGCGGCCATGGCCTCGAAGACCGGCAAGGTCGGCTTCGTGGGCGGCATGGACATTCCGCTGGTGCGCCGCTTCCAGTGCGGCTTCGAGCAGGGCATCAAGTACGCCAATCCCAATGCCGAGCTGATCACCAATATGACCGGCACCACGCCCGCCGCCTGGAACGATCCCGGCCGCGGCGCGGAGCTTGCCAAGGGCCAGTTCGATCGCGGCGTCGACGTCGTCTATGCCGCCGCTGGCAGCACCGGGCTCGGAATCCTCCAGGCCACCAAGGATCGCGGCAAGCTGGGCATCGGCGTCGATTCCAACCAGAACCATCTCCACCCCGGCAACATGCTGACCTCGATGCTGAAGCGGGTGGATCTCGCGGCCTACGACAGCTTCAAGGCCGCCCAGGCCAACCAATGGAAGGGCGGCGTGCAGGTACTCGGCCTCAAGGAAGGTGGCGTCGACTGGGCGCTCGACAAGGACAACGAGAAACTCATCACGCCGGAGATGAAGGCCAAGGTCGACGCGGCGAAGGCCGCCATCATCTCGGGCCAGATCGTCGTCCACGACTACATGAGCAACAATTCGTGCAAGAGCTGACGTCCCACGCTGCCATCGAGCTTCGGGGAATCGACAAGTCGTTCGGCAGCGTGCACGCGGTGCGCGGCGTGTCGCTTCGCGTCGAGCGCGGCAGCATCACCGGCATCGTGGGCGAGAACGGTGCCGGCAAATCGACGCTGATGAGCATCCTCTACGGGCTCTATCGCGCCGACGCAGGCGAGATCCGGGTCGAGGGGCGTCCGGTCGAGATGACCTCGCCGCGCGATGCGATCGGGCAGGGGATCGGCATGGTCCACCAGCATTTCATGCTGGTCGACAGTTTCACCGTGCTCGAGAACCTGATCCTGGGCGCCGAAGGCGGGCCGCTCCTGGCCGGCGGGTTGGCGGCGGCGCGGACTGAACTGGCGCGGCTGGCGCACGAATATGGCCTCGCCATCGATCCCGACGCGCGCGTCGCCGATCTCTCGGTGGGCGAGCAGCAGAGGGTCGAGATCCTCAAGGTTCTGTTTCGCGGCGCGCGGATCCTGATCCTGGACGAGCCCAGCGCCGTGCTGACGCCACAGGAGACCGACCGGCTGCTGCAGATCCTCCGCGTGCTGCGCGAGGGCGGCGTGACCGTCGTGCTGATCACGCACAAGCTGCGCGAGATCCTGAGTGTGAGCGACAGGGTGATCGTGATGCGCCGCGGCGAGGTCGTGGCCGAGCGCGTGACCTCGAAGACCAGCGCCGAGGAACTCGCCGAGCTGATGGTGGGTCGCAAGGTACGTTTCTCCTTCGACAAGGTGCCGGTCCGCGCGGGCGAGCCGCGACTGGTGGCCCGCGGCCTGTCGCTAGTCGACGGCCGGCGCGTCCGGGTGCTCGACGACATCTCGTTCGAGGTTCGTGCCGGCGAGATCGTCGGCATCGCCGGCGTCTCGGGCAACGGCCAGACCGAGCTTCTCCAGGTTCTTTCCGGCATCCGGCGGCCGACCGGCGGCACGCTCGAAGTCTGCGGTCGCAAGGTCGATGCCAGCCACCCGGCGGACCCGGCCGAGATGCGTGATCTCGGCGTGGCGCATGTGCCGGAGGATCGCCTGCGGCAGGGGCTGGTGCCGGCATTCCTCGCGTCCGAGACATCCATCCTGGGCTATCAGGATCGTGAACCCTTCTGTCGCAACTACCTGCTCGACGGGCCGGCGGTCGGCAAGCATTGCGCCGAGCTGATGGAGCGGTTCGACGTGCGGCCGCGGACGCCGGGGCTGCTGTCGTCGAGCTTCTCCGGTGGCAACCAGCAGAAGCTGATCCTGGCGCGGGAGATGGCGGGCCATCCCCGGCTGCTGCTGGTCGGCCAGCCGACGCGCGGGGTCGACATCGGCGCCATCGAATTCATCCGCCGCGAGCTGATCGCCAGCCGCGACTCGGGCTGCGCGGTGCTGGTCGTCTCGGTCGAACTCGAGGAGATCCTGTCGCTGGCCGATCGCATCCTGGTGATGTCCGGCGGGCGTATCGTGGGCGAGGTCGCTGCGGCCGATGCCGACGAGCGCACCCTGGGCCTGATGATGACGGGCGCGCGCGCGGCATGAGCGCGGCCCGCCGTCCGTTACCCGGCTGGGTCGAGATCGGACTGCTGCCGCTCGCCAATGTCGCGATGGCGTTCCTCCTCGTCGGGTTCATCGTGAAGATCATCGGGGCCGATCCGCTGCAAGCCCTGAAGCTGCTGGTGTTGGGGGCCGTGGGTTCCTCGGAATCGATCGGCTACACGCTCTACTACGCCACCAACTTCATCTTCACGGGGCTCGCCGTCGCGGTCGCCTTCCACGCCGGCCTGTTCAACATCGGCGGCGAAGGCCAGGCCTATATCGGTGGGCTGGGCTGCGGCCTCGCCGTGCTGGCGCTCGACGGCATCCTGCCGGGCCAGCTGATGATCCCGGCCGCCATCCTTGCCTCGGCCGCCTTCGGCGCGGCATGGGCCGCCATCCCCGCCTGGATGCAGGCGTGGCGCGGCAGCCACATCGTCATCACCACCATCATGTTCAATTTCGTGGCCTCGGCCCTGATGGTCTACATGATGGTGAACGTGCTGATCGCGCCGGGGTCGATGACGCCGCAGAGCCGCGGTTTCGCCGCTTCCGCCGCGGTGCCGTCGATGCAGGCGGCGCTGCAATGGGTGGGTATCGCGGTCGCACCCTCGGCGCTCAACCTGTCGCTCCTGCTTGCACTGCTCTGCTGCGTCGGCGTCTGGATCTTCCTGTGGCACACGCCATGGGGCTACGGCTTGCGCACGATGGGGCACAATCCGGAAGCGGCCCTCTATGCCGGGACCAATCTCAAGCGCATGACGATGCTCGCCATGTGCCTGTCCGGCGCGCTGGCGGGCGGCGTGGCGGTGAACGAGCTGCTGGGTGTGCATCACAGGCTCGTGCTCGACTTCGCGGCCGGCTACGGCTTCACCGGGATTGCCGTCGCACTCATGGGCCGGGGCCATCCGCTGGGTATCGTGCTGGCGGCACTGCTGTTCGGCGCACTGCAACAGGGCGGCGCGGAACTCGCTTTCGAAGTCCCGGCGATCACGCGCGAAATGGTGGTGGTCATCCAGGGCCTCGTGATCCTGTTCTCGGGCGCGCTCGTCCACCTGCCGCGGCCGTGGCTGCAGGCGCTGTTCGCCAGGAAGGGCTGAGGTGGAAGAGGCGCTTACCCTTGTCATCGCGACGCTCGCCGCCACCCTGCGCGTGGCGACGCCGCTGGTCCTCTGCGCCATGGGCGGGCTGTTCTCGGAGAAGAGCGGCATCATCGATGTCGGCCTTGAAGGCAAGATGCTGATGGCGGCCTTCTTCGCGGCGGCCACGGCGGCGGTCACCGATTCGGCCTGGATGGGCGTCGGCGCCGCGATCCTGGCCGCCGAGGTGCTGGCGCTGCTGCACGGCTTTGCCTGCATCACCCATCGCGGCAACCAGGTGGTGAGCGGCATCGCCCTCAATATCCTGGCGATGGGCCTCACCGTAGTGCTCGGCACGGCCTGGTTCGCGCGCGGCGGCCAGACGCCTCCGCTGAGCCCCGGCGAGCGGCTCAATCCGATCTTCTTCCCTGTCGCGGGCGACAATGTGATCGTCTACGCCACGCTGCTCTCAGTGCCCTTCACCTGGTGGCTGATCGAACGCACGCGCTTCGGCCTCCGGCTGCGTGCCGTGGGCGAGATGCCGCTGGCGGTCGATGCCGCCGGCATTTCCGTGACGTGGCTGCGCTATCGCGCGGTGCTGCTGTGCGGCCTGTTCGCCGGGCTGGCCGGCGCCTATCTCTCGATTGCCCAGAACGCCGGCTTCAGCCGCGACATGACGGCGGGGCAGGGGTTCATCGCCCTGGCCGCCATCATCTTCGGGCGCTGGCGGCCGTTTCCCGCCTTCGGCGCCTGCCTCGCCTTCGGCCTGCTCGATTCGATCGCCATCCGCCTGCAGGGCGTGAAGCTGCCGGGCATCGGCGAAGTTCCGGTGCAACTGATCCAGGCCATGCCCTATCTTCTCACCCTGTTCCTGCTGGCCGGGTTCATCGGCCGCACCGTCGCGCCGAAAGCGGCCGGCGTGCCCTACGAGAAGGAGCATTGAGATGGACGACCTTCTCCGTCTGGCTCGGCGCATGATGCTGCGGGCCCATGCGCCCTATTCGAAGTTCCATGTCGGCGCCGCGCTGCGCGCCGAGGACGGCTCGATCCATGGCGGCTGCAACGTCGAGAACGCGGCCTATCCGCAGGGGCTTTGCGCCGAGGCGGGCGCCATCGCGGCGCTGGTCGCGGCGGGCCACAAGCGCATCCTCGAATGCGTCGTGGTCGGCCCCGGGCCGGAAGTCATCACGCCCTGCGGCGGCTGCCGGCAGAAGCTGCGCGAGTTCGCGGCCGACGATGTGCCCATCCATCTCTGCGGCCCCGACGGGCTGCATCGTACGGTGACGCTGGGGCAAATCCTGCCGATGTCCTTCGGCCCTGAACATATCGCCAAGCCATGAACGACGTTCTCGAACGCGCGGCGCCGGGCTTCCGGCCGAAGGTCGCCCTCATCCTCGGCTCCGGGCTCGGCAGCTTCGTCGATGAGGTGACGGAAATCGCCACCATTCCCTATGCCGAGTTGCCGGGCTTCCCGCAGCCGACGGTCGGTGGTCATGCCGGCCGCCTGGTGTTGGGCCATGTCGGCCCCACTCCCGTCGCGATGATGCAGGGCCGCGCGCATTACTACGAGCGCGGCAAGGCCGACGAGATGCGGGGCGCCATCGATGCCGTGGCGAAACTCGGCTGCGAGACACTGCTGCAGACCAATGCCGCGGGCAGTCTGCGGCTCGACATGCCGCCGGGCTCGGTGATGGCGATCAGCGATCACATCAACTTCGCCGGCATCAATCCGCTGTTCGGCGTGGGGCCGGGCGACAGCCGCTTCGTCGACATGGTCGATGCCTACGATCCCGCGCTGCGGGCCGGGCTCATGGCGGCGGCCAAGGCGGCGAACGTCGTGTGCCACGAGGGCGTCTATATCTTCTTCAGCGGACCGAGCTTCGAGACGCCTGCGGAGATTCGCGCTGCCCGCGTGCTGGGCGCCGATGCCGTGGGGATGTCGACGGCGCCCGAGACGATCCTGGCGCGCCATGCCGGCCTCAAGGTCGCGGCGCTGTCGTTGATGACGAACTATGCCGCCGGGCTGGTGCCCGGTGTGCTGGCCCACGAACAGACGCTTGCGGTGGCGGCCGCCGCGGCCGGCAAGGTGCGCCTGATGCTGCGTGGCTTCCTGGAGCGCTACCCATGAGCCTGCTGCCTCAGGAGATCATCCGCCGCAAGCGCGACGGGCACGAACTCACGGCGGATGAAATCGCCTTCATCGTGCGTGGCATCCATGACGGCAGCCTGACCGAGGGCCAGGTCGCGGCCTTCGCGATGACCGTGTTCTTCCGCGGCATGACGGTGCCCGAACGCGTCGCCCTGACCCTTGGCCTCGCACGCTCGGGCCTGATGCTCGGCTGGCGCGACCTCGACCTGCCCGGGCCGGTGCTCGACAAGCATTCGAGCGGCGGAGTCGGCGACAAGGTGAGCCTGATGCTGGCGCCCATCGTGGCGGCCTGCGGCGGGTTTGTGCCGATGATCTCCGGCCGCGGCCTCGGCCATACCGGCGGCACGCTCGACAAGCTGTCGTCGATCTCGGGCTACGACGTGCAGCCCGACATTGCGACTTTCCGCAAGGTCGTGCGCGAGGTCGGCTGTGCCGTGATCGGCCAGACCGACGATCTGGCCCCGGCCGACCGACGCCTCTATGCGACGCGCGACGTCACCGGCAGCGTCGAATCGATCCCGCTGCTGGTGAGTTCGATCCTCAGCAAGAAGGTCGCCGAGGGGCTCGACGGGCTGGTGATGGACGTGAAGTGCGGATCCGGAGCCTTCTGCGATACCGAGCCGATGGCGCGCGATCTCGCGCGCAGCATCGTCGACGTGGCGAACCGTGCCGGGCTGCCGACGGTCGCGCTGATCACCGACATGGACAGTGTGCTGGGCCGCGACATCGGCAATGCGCTCGAGGTCGCCGAAACCGTGGCCTATCTCACCGGCAGTGGCCCGCGCGAACCACGCCTGCACGAGGTGACGATGTCGCTGGCGGCCGAGATGCTGTTCCTGGGCAAGCTGGCGGCCGATATAGGAGAGGGCCGGGCGAAGGCCGAAGCGGTGCTGGCCGACGGCCGCGCGGCTGAAACCTTTGCTCGCATGGTCTCGGCGCTGGGCGGTCCCGACGACTTCCTGGAACACAGTTCCCGCTACCTCGGCCACGCAGCCGTCGTGAAGCCCTGCACGGCCGAGCAATCCGGCCATGTCGTGGGCATGAATGCACGCGAGGTCGGCATCGCCGTCGTGGCGCTGGGGGGCGGGCGCCGTCATGCCGACGATGCCATCGATCCGTCGGTCGGCCTCAGCGGCTTCGCAGCCGTCGGCCAGGAGATCCGCAGCGGCGAGCCGCTCTGCCTCGTGCATGCCGCCAGCGACGCCGAGGCCGACGAGGCGATTGCCCTGATACGGCAAGCGGTTCGGATCGATGACCGTCCGCCGCAGCCCCGGCCGGCGATCATGGAGCGGGTGGCTTTGTGATCGACCTCGCCGCCTATGCGCGCGACGGTTTCGCAGTGCTGCCGGATTTCGCGACGGCCGCCGAGTGCGAGGCGCTCAAGGCGCGCGCCGCCGAACTGGTCGCCGGGTTCGATCCCGGCGCCGCGCCTACCCCCTTCTCGACGGGGGATCAGGCCCATGCCCGGGATCGCTACTTCCGGGAGTCCGGCGGCGCCATTCGCTTCTTCGTCGAGGAGAAGGCAACCAGCCAGCTGAACAAGATCGGCCACGCCCTGCACGATCTGGATCCGGTGTTCGACCGCTTCTCACGCCAGCCGCGTTTGGCCGCCCTGGCGGGCGAACTCGGCCTGGAAGCGCCGCTGCTGCTTCAGTCGATGTATCTCTTCAAGCAGCCGCATGTCGGCGCCGAAGTCGGCTGGCACCAGGACGCCACGTTCCTGCGGACCGAGCCGCCCAGCGTCACCGGCTTCTGGATCGCTCTCGACGATGCGGACCGGGACAATGGGTGCCTGACCGCCCTGCCGGGCGCCCATTGCGGTCCGTTGCGGCAGTGGTTCGGCTACCAGGACGGCGACCTCGTCACCCGGACGCTCGATGCCAAGCCGTGGCCGGCCGTCGAACCGGTTGCGCTCGAAGTCCGGCGCGGCACCCTCATCGTCCTGCACGGGCTGCTGCCCCATGCCAGCACCGCGAACCGCTCGCCGCGGCCACGCCACGCCTACAGCTTGCACCTGATCGACGGTCGGGCCGATTATCCCGACGACAACTGGCTGCAACGACCCGACCTGCCGCTTCGAGGATTCGCGTGATTCCCAAGGCCGAAATCCACTGCCACCTCGAAGGCTCGATCCCGCCGAAGCTCGCCGTCGCACTGGCCGAGCGCAACGGGCTCGCCCTGCCGCCGAACCTGTTCGACGAGAAGGGCCACTATGCCTGGACGGATTTCTGGAGCTTCCTCCAGTCCTACGACCGCGTGTGCACGGCCCTGAAGACGGCGCGCGACTTTCGCGACGTGATCTACACCTATCTGGCCGGCGCGGCGGCCGAGGGCGCGGTCTATGTCGAGATGTTCTGCTCGCCCGAGCGGCCGGCCGCGCTGGGCATTCCCTACGCCGCCTGGCTGGCCGCGCTGATCGAGGGCATCGACGATGCCGAGCGGGACTTCGGGATCGTCGGCCGCATCATCATCATCTGCATCCGCCATCTCGGGCCGGAGCGCGCCGACGCGATGGTCCAGGCGATGATCGCCGAACCGCATCCCTATGTGGTGGGCTTCGGCATGGGCGGTGACGAGGCCAAGTTCGCCCCTATCGACTTTGCGCCGGCCTACCGGCACGCGCACGAGAACGGCTATGGCTGCACCGTCCATGCCGGCGAGGTGCTGGGGCCGGACAGCGTCTGGGCCTCGATCCGCGACCTGCCGGTGACGCGGATCGGGCACGGCGTTCGCTCGGCCGACGATCCGGCATTGATGGAGGAACTGGCGCGGCGCGGCATCGTCCTCGAAGTGTGCCCCGGCAGCAACGTGGCGCTCGGCCTCTATCCCGACCGGGCCTCGCATCCGCTGCATCGACTGATCGCGGCGGGCGTTCGGGTCACGCTGAACTCCGACGACCCGCCCTTCTTCCACACCACGCTCGGAACCGAATACGATCTCTCCGGGCTCGACGAGCGGCATCTGCGGGCCATTGCCCGCACGACGATCGAGGCGTCCTTCGCCGATGAGGCAACGAAACGGCGTCTGCTGGAGGAGATGACACCATGAGAATGCACAAGACCCTGATCCTCGGCCTGCTGCTCGCATCCCTGACAGGCGGGACCATACGCGCCCAGGACGCGCCGCCCGCCAGTGACATGCTGCTGGCGACGTTGTGGACGCAGCGCGCCGTCGAGTACAAGGCCAACGCGCTCACGGTGTTCGCGCTGGCGCGCATCCGGCTCGACGAGGCACTGGCCGACAAGGGCTGGACGGCGGCGCCGGCGGAGCAGACGGGAGATTTCCGGAACCTGCCGTCCGCAGTGGTGCTGGATGTCGACGAGACCCTGCTCGACAATTCGAAGTACCAGGTCTGGATGATGCGGGCGAACCAGAGCTTCAGCACGAAGACGTGGAACCAGTTCTGCGCTGCTCAGGTCTCGACGGCGATTCCGGGCGCCATCGAATTCGCCAAGTACGCCGATTCGAAGGGCGTGAAGATTTTCTACGTCACCAACCGCGGCGCGGAGACCGAGAAGGACACGCGCGAGAACATGCAGAAGCTCGGCTTTCCCATGGGCGGAAACGTCGACACCTTCCTGATGCAGGGCGAGAAGCCCGACTGGACCGGCGCCAAGAGCACGCGCCGCGCCGCCATCACGAAGGACTACCGCGTCCTGCTGAACATCGGCGACAATTTCGGCGACTTCGACGACCGCTATCGCACCAGCGAGGCCGATCGCGTGAAGGCGTTCGAGGCCGGCATGCCGTATTGGGGCAAGCAGTGGCTGATGCTCGCCAACCCGACCTACGGCTCGTTCGACACCGCCCCGTTCGGTCACGACTTCAAGAAGTCGCGCGACGAGCAGCGCAAGGCCAAGTGGGACGTGCTGGAGGCGTGGAGCGGGCCGGCACCGTAGCGCGCTCCGGTCGAGACGACGGGTATCTCGTTTCGCTTAGAGTCTTTCCGATGCGGATAGATCAAAGACCCGCCTCATCCTGAGGAGCGCCGCGAAGCGGCGCGTCTCGAAGGATGGGCAAAAAACGCGGTGCTCGTGCCCATGCTTCGAGACGGCTGCTCCGCAGCCTCCTCAGCATGAGGTTGGTGGTGTGATTCGAGGTTGCTCGGAAAGACCCTAGATCGCTGCCTCTGTCTCCGAGTCGAACAGATGCAGGCGTTCGGGCTTCAGCGACAGGCGCAGCCGGTCGTTGCTGCGGATGCGCATCGTCGGCTCGACGCTGGCGACCACGGTCGCCGACCCGACGCGCGTGTCGAGCAGGATCTCGGAACCCAGCTGTTCGACGACCTCGACGGTTGCGTCGAAGCAGAGATCGGGCGCGTCCGAATCGGTCGCGACATGCACGTCCTCCGGCCGGATGCCGATGGTGACGGCGCGGCCGGCCTTGGCGCGGGCGCGGGCGGCCAGCGGACCGGGCAAAGCGAGGCGCAGGCCGGGCGCTTCGGCCACGACGGCGCCGCCGCTTTCGCCCAGCGTCGCCTCGATGAAGTTCATGGCCGGCGAGCCGATGAAGCCCGCCACGAAGCGGTTGGCTGGGGTATTGTAGAGCTCGAGCGGTTCGCCGACCTGCTGCACCCAGCCGTCCTTCATCACGACCACCCGGTCGCCCAGCGTCATCGCCTCGACCTGGTCGTGCGTGACGTAGATCGCCGTGGTGCCCAGCCGCTCGTGGAGCTTCTTCAGCTCGACCCGCATCTGTACGCGCAGCTTGGCGTCGAGGTTGGACAGCGGCTCGTCGAACAGGAAGACCTTGGGGTCGCGCACGATCGCGCGGCCAAGGGCGACGCGCTGGCGCTGGCCGCCCGAAAGCTGGCGCGGCTTGCGCTCCAGAAGGTTCTCGATGCCCAGGATGGCGGCGGCGCGCTTGATGCGCGTCTCGATCTCGGGCTTGGCGAACTTCCGCATCTTCAGACCGAAGGCCATGTTGCCGGCGACGCTCATGTGCGGGTAGAGCGCGTAGTTCTGGAAGACCATGGCGATGTCACGGTCCATCGGCGGCACTTCGTTTACCACCGCGTCGTCGATCAGGATCTGGCCCGACGTGATCGCCTCGAGCCCGGCGACCATGCGCAGGGTCGTCGTCTTGCCGCAGCCGGAGGGACCGACCAGCACGACGAACTCCTTGTCGCGGATCTCAAGGTCGACGTCCTTCACCACATGGGTGACGTCGAACATCTTGTTGAGCTTGCGGATACTGACCTCGGCCATGATGCGCTATCCCTTGACCGAGCCCGTGAGGCCCGACACGTAGTGTTCGACGAAGAACGAGTAGACGATGGCGACGGGGATCGAGCCCAGAAGGGCACCGGCCATCAGCGGCCCCCAGAAGAACACGTCGCCGCGGATCAGCTCCGAGGTGACGCCGACGGGCACCGTCTTCTGGTCCGGCGACGACAGGAAGACGAGGGCGTAGATGAATTCGTTCCACGAGAGCGTGAACGCGATGATGCCCGAGGAGAGGATGCCGGGCACGGCGACCGGGATGACGATGTAGACCATCGCCTTCCAGCGCGAGGCGCCGTCGATCCGCGCGCATTCCTCCAGCTCCTTCGGGATGGCCTTGAAGTAGCCCATCATCAGCCAGGTGCAGAAGGGGATCAGGAAAGTCGGGTATGTCAGGATCAGCGACCACGGCGTGTCGCCCAGCCGGAAGTTGCGGATGATCTCCGCCAGCGGGATGAACAGCAGCGTCTGCGGTACCAGGTAGGTGATGAAGATCGCGGTGCCGAGGCCGCCGGCATAGGGAAAGTTGAGGCGGGCGAGCGCGTAGCCGGCCAGCACGCCGCAAAACAGCGAGATCACCGTCGACACGAGCGCGATGAACATCGTGTTGAACATCCAGCGCATGAAATTGGTCTCCTCGAACAGATAGAAGATGTGTTCGAGGGTCGGATTGTTGGTCCAGAACGGCATGTAGTTGACGGCGTTCCACGGCCGGTACAGCTCGCCGTCGGGCCTGAAGGTCGTGATGATCATCCAATAGAACGGGAAGAGCAGGACGAACACGAACAGGATCAGCGGGATGTTGTAGAAGACCCAACGCCGCCAGAGCGCGCCTTCGATCATCAGCGGGTCTCCACGCGGCGGATGTACAGAAGCTGCACCACCACGATGATGAAGAGGAACGGGAACATCGCGAGCGAGATCGCGGCGCCCTCCGCCAGCAAGCCGGTTCCGATACCGAGCTGGTAGGCATAGGTGGCGAAGAGGTGGGTGGCGTTGGCGGGGCCGCCGCCGGTCATGACGTATACGAGCTGGAAATCGGCGAAAGTC